>JAJZNH010000465.1 GCA_021811745.1 Acidobacteriota bacterium | reverse complement strand
AAACTTCGAGGCTTCAACCTTGAGGAAAGGCGAGTTGGTGAGCTTGGCCAGGCGGCGCGCAATCTCGGTTTTGCCCACGCCGGTGGGGCCGATCATGATGATGTTCTTGGGCATGATGTCGTCGGCGAGATCGGGCGGCAGCTTTTGCCGGCGCTGGCGATTCCTGAGAGCGATTGCCACGGCGCGCTTGGCGGCCTTCTGGCCGACGACATGCTTGTCGAGCTCCGCCACGATCTCACGCGGCGTCAGCTCTTCGAGCGAGAGCTCTTGTTCTTCGGCAGATGCTGGAAGATAAATGGCCATTCGTTGCTTCTGATCGCTCCTCGCTTTGTAACAGGACACGGCTTCAGCCGTACCAAGAATGCCGCCAAATCCGTGCCCCTTTAAAACCGCGGCCGGCCTTCGCCTCAGATCTTCAACTCCTCAAACGTGACGCGGTCATTCGTATAGATGCATATCTCGCCGGCAATCTTCATGGCTTTCTCGGCGATCTCGCGGGCGCTTAGATTCGTATTTTCCATCAATGCCCGGGCCGCAGCCGTGGCGTAGCTGCCGCCGGAACCGATAGCCGCAAACGATTCGTCCGGATCGATGACGTCCCCTGAGCCGGAGATCAGGAAGGTCTGCTCCTTGTCGGCCACCAGCAGCAAAGCCTCCAGGTTGCGCAGCATCTTGTCGGTGCGCCAGTCCTTGGCCAACTCCACGGCGGCCCGGTTCAGGTTGCCGGCGTATTGCTCCAGCTTGGATTCAAAGCGCGTAAAGAGGTTGAAGGCGTCGGCCGTGGAACCGGCGAACCCGGCGAGAATCTTGTCCTGATAAAGACGGCGAATCTTTCTGGCCGAGTGCTTCAGCACATGGTCGCCCAATGTAACCTGGCCGTCGGCGGCCATCACCACCTGATCGTTGCGGCGCACGCACAGCACGGTGGTGGAGCGAATCCGGCGGCGCTCTGTCACGTCGCCTTTTCTTTCCAGGGCCAAGAGAAAACCTCCTCTGAATATGCGTCCGGAAGGGCAAAATTCCGTCTACGCTGCAACTTAGAGTATAGGGCATCGTCAGGGAGACGAGGCGCGCATGGAGTAGCGCAACGGCGCTCATCCTTTCCGAGGTGAGGCTGCCGAAAGGGCAAAGCACCCAGCAGCGATCCTTCTACGTAAGCAGCTTGAAGGCGTGCGCCCAATCGTTGTGCAGGAACCCGGGGATGCACCAAAGCATGCAAAGAGGCTCAATGGCGCGCGCCGCCTCCGCCTTGCCCATATCCGCCGTCTCCCAGCCAAGCTCATCCGCCAACCGGCTCACCGTCTGTTTGGCCGCGTCGTTGTTGCCGCAGATAAACATGGTGGGACGGCCGCCCGTAAACTGTGGATGCACCATGGAGGCCGCGCCGACTGAGTTGAACGCTTTGACGAAATGCGCGCTCGCAAATTCGCGTTGCAGCTTCTCCATGAGGGATTCATTCATGGTGGTGAAGAACTTGAGGACTCCGTTGACAGGGGGTGTGTCCGCGATCGGGTTGGTCGCATCCATCACCGGTTTGCCAGTCAGGTTCTTGGCGCCAGCCAGACGCAGCGCCTCCGCCGCGGCCCTCCCCCTGACGGCCAGCACGACCAGATCGCCGAAGACGGCCGCGGCGGTAAAGCTGTTGACCGCGGCACCCGGATGTTCCCTGGCCCAGGCGGCAAGCTTCTCCTCCGTCCGGGTGCCCATTATGACTTTATGACCATGTTTCAGGAAGCCGCCCGCCAACGCTTTCGCCACATCCCCCGACCCCAGAATCCCGATCTTCATCTCGCCCTCCTTTTCGCAAGATTCTATGACGGCAGAGGCCTCTCAAGAAGAGGGTTTCAGCATTTTATTTTCGGAGGATTGCTCGCCCCATGAAGTTCCGGGCCAGGCCCTGAATCGCGCTTGCGATCCCGGCTACCACTCACCGTTATCCCCCTTATACCCGGCACTCAGGACCGGACGGCAACCAGCCGCCGTCCGGATTGCGGCTGCGGTATGCTCTAGGTGGGACCTCTGGGGTAGAGTCCCGCATCTGATGACCATCCTCGACGCGAGTGAACTGGAGATGGGCGCCGGTCTGGCAGCCTTGGCTGTGCTGGGTGCTGTCGCCATCTGGCTCATTTTCCATAAGCGGCCTGGCGCCGACGAACTGGAGCGCGCGCGCCGCCGGTTTCTGGTGCAGTCCGGGCGCCTCGTAGACGGCATGCTGCTGGACGTTTGCGAGGTGCCAGCCAAGGACGGCCGCACACTGATCATGCTGATCTTTAACTACCGCATTGGCGGGGTGGACTACGAATGCTCGCAGGACATCACCCGCATGAGCGACGTCGTAGATGCAGCCAGGGTACGGGCGGGATTTCCCTGCACCGTGCGTTACCAGCCCGGCAACCCGCAAAACAGCATCGTGGTAGCCGAAGGATGGACCGGGCTCCGGGCGGGGTTGCCGGCACTGCCGGCGCTTGAAGACCAGAAACCGCCGGACCAGCGCCGTCTGCGCTCCGGCGGCAGCTAGGAAAAAAGCCGGGAATTCGTTTGAGACATTGAGATCCGCTTGGGCGCCGGATACGATGCCTGATCGGGATTCCGTTCGAGATTTTCACCACCGCAGGATTGGCGATGGATACCCATCCCCGGTTAGACTTCAGATATGCATGTCCAGGCGGCGCCTTCCGGATCTGGCGCAAAGAGAACAACGATCGTTCTTCTCGTCTCGCTGGCAGCCACGCTGGCTTATGTGGCGGTTACCTTCGTAGCGGGCCTGCGCGCGCACTCCCTGGCACTGCTCTCCGAGTCCGGCCACAACGCCTCCGATTTTCTTGCCCTCCTGCTTAGTTTCGCCGCAATCTACTTCCAGTCCCGTCCCGCCGACAACACCAGAACCTTCGGCTATCAGCGAACTGGGGTGCTGGCCGCATTCGTCAATGCAGCCACCCTCATCGTGATCGCGCTGTGGATCGCCGCCGAAGCCGTCCACCGGCTTTCGAGCCCTGTCCTGGTGCAGCCAAAGCTGATGGTGATCGTCGCCATAGCCGGTATGGTCATGAATGGCATAATCGCCGGCCTGCTGTGGGGCGTGGCGCGCGACGTCAACCTGCGCAGCGCCTTCCTGCACATGGCGGGCGACACGCTCTCCACCGCCGCGGTGATCGCCGGCGGCGTGGGCATTCTCCTCACCGGCAAGGATTGGATCGACCCGGTGCTTTCATTGCTGATTGCCGCACTCATTTTCTGGTCGAGCCTTGGGATTGTCCGCGAAACCCTGAACATTCTGCTCGAAGGCACGCCGCGCGGTGTCTCGCTGCTCCAGATCCGTACCGGGATGGAGGCAGTAGAGGGCGTCATTGACGTGCACGACCTGCATGTTTGGAGCCTTGGTTCGCACTCCCGCGCCCTGGCCTGCCACGTCACCATCGCCGACATCCCGCCTTCGGAGAGCGCCTGTATCCTCGCCAAGCTGAATCACGTGCTGCGCGACCATTTTCACATCGGCCACACCACCATCCAGTTCGAGCACATTGGCTGCGGAGATGTGGGCGCCTGCGTCGTCCCTCCGGAAGAGATGACCCATTTCAGCGGCCACGAGCATCATCACGGCCATATGCATTAGAGCGATGGCCGCATGATTTCCGGCGCCGCGGCCCGCCATCGCAACGTCCGCGGCATCCGCATCCAGGGCGTATTCTGAGATTCCCGGTGCTTTTGCTGAGGAGGCTGTCTTCTTGAAACTCGGTTTTGCTGCCTTTGCTGCTCTCTGTTTTGCTCTGCTTTATTCTTCACCGTTTCCAGCTCAGGCTGCGCCACCTTCCGGATCTGCTGTTGCGGCAGGACGCGGCGATGCGTCCGCCCCAGCCCAACTCGACGCTCTCGCCGGCGAATATACCAACCCCGTTGAGCCGGATACGCCATTGAGCTTTTACGTCCAGGGCGGCAAACTCACAGTCGAATCCGAGCGCATGGTCCCGACGAAGATGGAAGCCTTTTCTGCCACTGAGTTCGGCATCCGCCACTCCAGAGCCTACTTCAGCTTCACACTGGACGCGGAAGGCCGCGGCACCAGCGTCACCTTCTCAGCTGAGCCCGGCGCCGTTTATCAGCGCACTGGGCCGCCCGTGCATCACGTCTTTCACGATTACCGGCGCACCGAGGCGATGATTCCCATGCGCGACGGAGTGAAGCTGCACGCCGTCATCCTGAAACCGGCGGATGTTACCACGCCGCTGCCGATCCTCATGCAGCGCACGCCCTACGGCGTGGATGGAACCACGCGCGCCTCCTTCTTTGCGGATCGGCCCGAGTTGGCCCGCGACGGCTATATCTACGTTGCCGAGGATATCCGCGGGCGCTTCGAGAGCCACGGAAAATTCGTAATGATGCGGCCATTAGCCGATCATCACAACCCCAAGGCCATTGACGAAAGCACAGACACCTACGACACCGTGGCCTGGCTCATCAAGCATGTGCCCGGTAACAATGGCCGCGTGGGCGTGGTCGGCACGAGTTATCCCGGTTTTCTGGCCATGATGGCTGGGATCGACCCGAACCCGGCGGTCAAGGCCATCTCGCCACAGGCGCCCATGATCGACGTGTGGAAGGGAGACGACTTCTTTCACAACGGCGCCTTCCGGCAGAGCTACGGCTACGACTACGTACTGATGATGGAGTCCAGCAAGAAAAACTCATCGGTCAGCTACGGGCGCAACAAAGACGGCGGCCCCATGGATGGCTACAACTTCTTCCTGGAGCGCGGCAGCTTTGCCCAGGACGTGAAGGAGTCCGGCTCAAAATTGCTGCCCACCTGGCAACTCTTCCTCGACCACCCCTCCTACGACATTGACTGGCGCTCGCGTGCTGTCGAATATCACTTAAACACGGTCGCCGTTCCCACGCTCACCGTAGGCGGATACTACGACCAGGAAGATATGTACGGCCCGCAGGAGGAGTACTCCAAATTGGAGCCGCACGACCGGCACCGTGACAATTTTTTGGCGCTCGGCCCCTGGCGGCACGGTTCCTGGGCCTCCTCGACGCGCCACCTGGGCAATCTGGACTATGGCCAGCCGATCGGCAAGGAGTTTCGCGCACGGATCGAGGCCAGGTTTTTCGCGCATTATCTGAAGGGTCAGCCCGGCTTCATGCTGCAGAACACAGCCAGTTTCCAGACCGGCTCCAATACCTGGCAGTACTACGCGCAATTTCCACCGCGACGGTCTCGGCTGGCCAGCCTTTATCTTGATGGCAATGGCCAGTTGAGCTGGAGCGGATCGACCGCGCAGGCCCGCACCAGCTACGTGAGCGACCCCGCCAACCCCGTGCCTTATCGCCACCGGCCCATTCAGCCCACCTATGGCCGTGGTTCGCAGTGGTACGACTGGCTCGCCGAAGATCAGCGCTTTGTCACCGGCCGCAAGGACGTCGCGGTCTGGAAGCTGCCCGTGCTCAAGCACGACCTGACGTTGACAGGCGAAGTGGTCGCGGACGTCTACGCCTCCACCACCGGGTCGGACAGCGACAT
>JAJZNH010000325.1 GCA_021811745.1 Acidobacteriota bacterium | reverse complement strand
CGTTGCGCTTGCCGCGTCAAAATCGATGTCTGCCACGGCCACTCTTGCCCCGGCAGCAGTCAGCCGGCGCGCAATCACTTCACCAATTCCCATCGCCGCTCCTGTGACGATGGCGGTCTGTCCTGTCAAATCAAGAAACATTTCTCTATGCCTCGTTTACTCCGCAAACACACTATAACCGAGGCTGCCCGCACTGTGGTCAGCGTGGAATTATCCGACTCAGAGAGCAGCCTAAATCCGAATGAAGATATTTTTCCTGAACATCCAGAACAACACCAGCCAATAGGTTGCCAGTGTCAGTAGGCCCAGTACCAACGGCTCCAGCGATGCTCCCAGGCAGTTCAGGACCCGCATGCCCAGGTTGATGCGGAGGCTGCTTTCAACAAATCCCCTGGAAGTTTCGGCCATTACGTACGCTGCAATGGAATTCATGCCCACAACCACCAGCGGAAAGGCAATGCCGCGATGCTTCCGCATATCCACAAACCACGAGAAGGCCGCGAGGAACAGGAAGCACACACCGCCGCTGAACAGGGTCCATGCCGGAGTCCAGATGCGCTTTACGATCGGGCAGATGCCGGTGAAGTGCAGCACCAGGCCGACGCCCATCAAGACTGCTGCCAAAGCTACAAACCTGAGGAGCGGGATCTTTGGAGCTGACTCGAGAAACCAGCGCCCCGCCACCACGCCCAGCAGCATGGTGCCCAGCGTGGGAATAAAGCTGAGCGTCAGATAGCCGCCGCTGTTGTACACAAACGGACTGGTGCGCGGAAACAGATTCAGGAACCAGAGATCAAATGCCTGGCCAAGATTGCTGTTCTTGTTCCAGTGGGCTGCAAATCCACTCAGCAGATGCTGATGCCAGTCCGGCGGCACGCCTACGGCGGCCCAGTGGAAGGCCGCGCCCGGCGCCGGATATAAAGCCCACGCCAGCCAGTATCCAAACAGGACTGCTCCAATTGAAATCCACTGCCAGCGCGGCCGCGCGAACGCCAGCAGAAATCCGAACGTGTAGCCGAGGCCGATCTGCGTCAGCGTATCTTCAAAGGTGAAATAGGTGATGGGGCTGTGCTGTGAGCGCAGAAAGATGCCGAGCGCGATCAGGAGGAAGCTGCGCCAGATGGTATGCGCCAGCATGTGCCGGAAGCTTTGTTCCTTTCGCCTCCGGCTCCTGATCGAGTAAGGAAGGGCCACGCCCACCAGGAAGGTAAATCCCGGCTGGATGGTGTCATGCAGGCTCATCCCTACCCACTCCACGTGCGTCTGGTTGAAGGCCAGAAACCGCCAGAGATGGCTCCCCGGGAAAGACTGCGCCACGCGGGAAAACTGGAGCACTTCCCCCATCATGAGCAGCATCACCAGGCCCCGGTACGCATCCACCGCGACGTTGCGCTGCTGTTGTTGCGCCACGCGTTCCACGACGCCGGTTGCGGCAGGCGCCGCCGCATCGCATTGCTGCCTTTCCATCACACTTTCTACAAGGTCGCTCATGGACGCATCCTCCTCGCAGATTGTCCTTGTTCCCGGGGCGCGCTTTAAAGCAAGCCGTCTTGGCTGCCCACCGGTCCCCGAGCTTTGTATCCAGTTCCCTCATACGCTTCCCGGCCGGGCGCTCTGCCCAAACCGTGGTGGCCCGGACCGCCCGGACCGGCGGCGTCGCGCTGACGAAATTAGCCCACAGACGCCCGCGCAAAAGAACGGTATCGGAGATATTACCCGCCCCATTGCACTTCTGCCAATCCACCTGAAGATCCTTCGCGAGAAATTGTGCCTGTCCAGCTCATGCCGCAGAAAAACAACGAACCGTCCGGAAGTTCACTTCGCGGACGGTTCAGTGGTGGCTTAGTTGTGTTCGGAACTATGCGTTCCGGGAGAGGAGATCGAAGGCAGTTTTAGTGCTGCGCCGGCACTCCCTGCGTCCCCGGATCGCGCGCCATCGCCTTTTCCGCATCCACTTTGAGCGCGTGATCCTCGAGCGCCTGCGCTTCGGGAAGGTAGGTGATGGATTTTTCGATCTCCGGATCCCAATTGGCGTGCACGCGCAGTCCCTGCAACTGGCCGAAAGCGATGGTGATGATATCTTCCTTGATCGACATCTTCAACCAGCCCATCACGTTATTCAGATCGGCGTCGGTCCAGGCGACGCCCTGGTCCGTCAGGTACTTCTTGAACTCGTCCAGCGCGGCATTATCCACCTGGAAGTTCTTGTCCACCGTATGGTGAGCGACATACACGGGAGCAAAGTGGAAAAAGACATCCTTGTAGAGAAGCCTTTGCTGGAAATCATTGAGTTCCGGAGTCGAATATGTCTTGTCCGGAGTAATTCCGCCGCCGCCGTAGACCGTCCGGCCGGAGTCGGTCAGCTTGACTTCGCGGTTACTGGAATTCGAAGGCAGAGCTCCGGCGTGATTGTAGAAATAGTCGTAGAGCGAAACTCCCTCGTAGTTCCGCTGGATCAGCCTTCCCGACGGCGTGTAATAGTGATACGTCGTCAGGGCCAGGCCCGTGTCCTCGCTCAGGTTATAGACGGTCTGAACGAGCCCCTTGCCGAAGGTGGTTTCGCCCACGATCAATGCGCGGTCGTGGTCCTGCAACGCCCCGCTGACAATCTCCGCCGCCGAGGCCGTGCCACGGTTCACCAGCACCACGATCGGGAAATCCTTCCCGCCGTTGCCGTGCGTGGCCGTATACACCTGGTCGGGATAGGCGCGGCCGCGCTGCGAGACGATCACCTGGCCCTTGGCCAGCACGTGGTCGCACACATCGACGGCCTGGCTCAGCAGGCCACCTGGGTTGTTGCGCAGGTCGAGCACCAGCCCCTTCATGTTGCCAAAGCTGTTCAGGGCATCGACGAACTCCTGCCCGGTCGTCTCCTGGAACTGGGTGATGTGAACGTAGCCAATACCCGGCCGGATCTCATATTTCAGATCAATGGAGGGGTGCGGAATCTCGTCGCGCACCAGGTCGAAGACAATTGGCTTGGGTGCGCCCACGCGATCCACGGTGATCTGTACATGCGTTCCTTTCGGGCCCTTCAGCGCCTTGGCCACCTGGTCGCTCGACCAGCCGGCTGTGCTTTGTCCATTGACCGCCGCGATTACGTCGCCGGGGTGAATGCCGGCCCGGAATGACGGTGTGCCCTCGTACGGCGCCACCACGTACACTTTGTCATTTTGCTGCTGGATAACCATTCCGACGCCGTAGTAGTGGCCGCGCTGATCTTCGCGCATCCTGGCGTAAGCCTTCGGGTCATAAAACGTGGAGTGCGGGTCCAGCACACGCAGCATGCCGGGGATCGCTCCATCGTAGATGGCGGCGTCTGCCTTATCACCCGTGAGGCGCTCGGCATAGTTCTGCTCTACCAGCGCATAGACGTTGGCAAAATTCTTCAGATTGTCGCGAAGCAGGCTTTCGTCTTCAGAGGACTCTGCTCCCACCTTGCTCTGCAGGAAGCTGCCTGCCACGGCGCAGATGACGAAAAAAAGAACGAGGCTAAAAAATGCGCGGCGCGCGCGGGGAGTCATAAGCGGATGAAACCTCCGGACGGCAGTGGCGGCCTTTGCCCGATAACGGCTTCCCAACGAGCGCTCTCGGAATGGCCCGGATTGCGCTTCCCTCTTGATACAAATTGACCTTGCCCATCTTCGGCAAGGCCACGGGAAATTGGAAAACCGCTCCACGTCGGTCCACGGAGCCGTCTTGACTTACAGTATAACACCGCGGTGTTTGACGCATTTAGACGCATTCAGGTAGCTGCATGTCTTGGGGTTACCCTCGCGGCCGGTCTGCCTTAAGGATAGCTCGCCCCGGTCTCAAGCGGGTGACGCGCTAAAGATTCCGATGGAGGATCGCCTTCCTGCTCTCCCGGAGTTTACAATGACGTCTATGCTCCAGGTAGCAAAAGTACGTCGTGCCCCTTGCGTTGACATGATCACTTTCAAGTTTCTTCGCGTTCCCATGGCGCTGGTGTTGGGCGCGGCTCTGTGTGCCGGCCCGGCTCTTGCGCAGTCCGATTTTTCCACCCCCGCAAACCCGTACGGCGGTCAAACTGTCGAGGAGATCATCGCTCGCGTCAACGACCAGATCATCACGAACTCCGACTATGACCGCGCCTTGCAGGAGATGGACCAGGAGGCGCGTCAGCGGGGCGAGTCCATGCAGCAGATGGCAGATGACCGTAAGAACCTGCTGCGCAGTCTGATCGATCAGCAACTCTGGCTCTCCAAAGGCAAGGAGCTGGGCATCACCGGCGAAACCGAGCTGGTCAAGCGGCTCGATGAGATCCGCAAGCAGTACCACCTGGCGTCGATCGATGCCTTGGAGCAGGCCGCCAAGCAACAAGGTGTTTCCTTTGAGGATTTTAAGGCCAACATCCGCAATCAGATCATCACCCAGGCGGTGATGCGTGATCAGGTGGGCCGCACGATTCAAATCACTCCTGGCGAAGCCCTGCAATATTATGAGCAGCACAAGCAGGACTACACGCAACCCGAGACCGTGCGTCTGAGCGAGATTCTCGTGTCCACCGGCAACCCGCCTACCGAGAGTGCGGCGAAGCTGGCGGCGGCCAAGGCGAAGGCAGAGGATATTGAGGCCCGGTTGAACGCGGGCGGCGACTTTGCCCAGCTTGCGCGCAGCTTCAGCGATGGCCCAACCGCTTCCGCGGGCGGCGATCTGGGCCAATACCGCCGCGGGGACCTGGCAAGCGTGATTGCGGATAAGACGTTTGCCCTCAAAGTGGGTCAATACACCGAGCCCATTCACACCCGCCAAGGCTACGTGATCTTCAAAGTGACGGCGCATACCGCCGGGGGGGTGCAGCCTTTCGACAAGGTCGAGAATCAGGTGGAAGACGCGCTCTACATGAGCCGGATGGAGCCGGCCATTCGCGCCTATCTGACCAAGATGCGCGAACAGGCCTATATCGACATCAAGCCGGGCTTTGCGGACTCGGGCGCCAGCCCGAACGAGACCAAGCCGGTTTACAGCGCCTACGTGCCGCCAGTGCCAAAGAAGAAGAAGAGGGCGGAGCGCACGCGCTACCGCGAAACATCACGTGGTTTCCGGGAGAAATCGCGGCTGGGCGAGTCCGCCTCGGAGAAAAGCAAGAACGCCAAGAAGAAAGAAGAAAAACGCGCCGAGGTTGCGACCGAGCGGCCCGGCAAAAAAGAGAAGATCCGCTTTGGCCAAAAGCCGCGGGAAACTCTGCCCACCGCGACCAACGCGACTGTGGAGAACGGCGGCGCAATGCCGGAGACCACGGCCAGTCTTCAAGGGCAGGAAGATCAGCTGAATCAGAGCGCTCCGCGAGAACAGAAGACCCGGTTCAGCTATCGCGCCCGGAAGTCCAAGAAGGAAAAGAAGAAGGAAAAGCAGCTGGCCGCGCCGATTCCGCCGCCAGACGCAGCCGAGGTGGCTGATCGTCAGGCACAATCTACCCCGTTGGGGTTAGGTGCCAATACCGCTAAGAAGAAAAAGGCATCATCCCCCGTCGAGGGCGAAAAGACCCGCCTGAGCGACCAAG
>JAJZNH010000316.1 GCA_021811745.1 Acidobacteriota bacterium | reverse complement strand
ATCTCCCGTCGCTCATGAGCGGACCCGGATCGGGGCCGTTCACGATCACATTCACGTTGGCAGCGGGCAGGCCGGTAACGGTGCGGAAGTCGGTCACGTCCTGTACGTCGATGTTGCTTTCCTCGAGGAGGGCGATCGACTGGCCCTGGCCTTCGATTTGATTTTTCTGGAGCGGAGCGGCGTCATAAATCGCCGCCAGGTCGGCCGGCCCGGTCAGGGCGCCGCCGCCAATCTGCATCTTCGGATTCGCCGCCATGTGATACTGCGGCTTCCGGGTGGTGTTGCCCATCGAGGTCAGGCTGGCAACGCCTTTCACGTCCGGCGCCAGGGCCGTGGGAATGCTGGCAGGTTTGGCATTGGCAATAAATGTCTTTCCACCCACACCGTAGTGGTGCATCTCGGTCTGGAAAGCCGTCTCCACCTGGGCGCTGGTGCCGGTGAAGAAGAGGAACTGCCGTCCGTTCGTAGGCTTTTCCACGGTAAATCCCTGCGCCTGCAGCCACCCCGTGATCTTGGCAAGATCGTTATCGCTCACCCCGAAGCGCTGGCCGAACTGCGCCGGGGTAAGCCACTGGTGATAGAGCGGCGACGTCGGATCCTGCTGCTCCGCCAGCAATTGCTGCAAAGCGGATTCCTGCGCGGAGCTGCGCTGCAGGATCAGCACCATGCGATGGAATACCTGATTGCCGCCGATGCGGCCCAGGTCGTTCTGCCGCGTCGCCAGGGGATGCACCGGATTGGTGACCGTGCGTTGCGAAGCCACGATAGGAGACGTCAAGCGGTCCGGTACCTCGGACTGCGAGAATCCCAGGGCAGAGAAGGCCAGAGCCAGGACGGCTGCGAGGGCCAGAGCGCGTGTGTGAAGTTGCATTCCTACCTCCATGACAAATGTTTGTTGTGGCGGCCGGGGGAAAGGGAGGAGCCGCAGGGGATCTTTAGGGTGGATGGTTCACTTTCGATGCCGACGCGCAGAGACTCGCCAGAACCGATGCAGCGTTTCGTACAAGGTTGCCGCTCCAGGAGCTTATGTCGTGTAGGAGATGACCTCGGAAAAAGATGAAGCTAAAGTAGCGATCCTCGGGTGTTATGTCAAGAAATTTTATGTTGTGGATTTTAGTCGATCGTCACAACGCCCATCTGCAGCGGCACATTGACCATCTGCGCGGCGCCCCAGGCCCCGGGAAACCTGTGCTTCCCCTGTTGTACCGATAAGCGAATTCAGACGATGAGGCAAGCGCCGGTGGCAGCTCTTCCAGCGGCCTGACCGGTCCTGCTCAAACGCTCAAGGCGCCGTCTCCGGAAGCACGACGGCGCCTTGAGCCAGAAACAGAATCTTGGGACGGACCCTGCTGCCAGGATCTCGCCCAGCCCGGCCGCGCTCCGCATGTGAATCAGAATTGATAAGTGAGGGTGCCGTAGATCGTGCGCGGCGCCCCCGGATAGGCATTGATATAACCGCTGGGCGGGTTATTCGGATTCTGGGCAAGCGGCTGAAAGTAACCGCCACTGGAGATGTACTCGTACTGGTTGTACTGGGCGTTTCCGAGATTCATCATGTCGACTTCCAGGTTGACGGACTGCTTCTCCCAGCGAAGGTCGATGGGGACATTGAAGGCGAGATTCACCGTCGTGTAAGCGGGCATGCTGGTGTTGGTCGGTCCGGCGATTCCGCTATTGAGAATTCCGTTATTCGACCAGAGATATTGGCTTCCGGTCGATTGCACCCAGAAGCGAGGCTCCAGGATCGTCTGGTTGTGGTGTTGGATGCCATAATAGACGCCCGAATTCAGGGTGTAACTTGGAACATACGACACGGGAATGTTCCGATACGAGACGCACGCGAGTTGCAGCGCCGCGCACTCGGCCAGGCTCGGACCGCCTTGGATGTAGTTGGTAAAGTTTGTGCCCTCCACCGCCAGATTGAACATGAAGTGAATGTTGCTGCGGGGGTCGGCGTCCAGGAAGGCGTCGACGCCGTGGTAAACGGAGTTACCGCCGCCGCTTTCTTCCACGCCCGTGGCGGTTTCGAAGTCGATTTCCTGATTGGTGTAATTGTTGTGGAAGTAGTTCACGCCGGCGATGAAGTTTCGGAGCCCCGGCGCATTCATGAAGTGCACCTTGCCGCCGAACTGGGCATAAGCGCCCTTCGCAAGCGTGTAGTAGGTGGGATTGACGGCCTGAAACTGGCCGCCGCCGCCGCCAAGCGCGGGGCTGCGGTAAGTCGTGTCGTAGCCGCCATAAAGCGTGAGCCACTGCGCGGGCATCACGGACGCGTCAATGCCTGGCTCCACTGCCGAGCGGCTCTCATGCGCTCCGCAAAGCGAGCCCTGGTCGGTCGCGTTCGGCGCACCGAAGACGTTGTGATAAGGATCCGTGGCGGTGCTGCCCGTCTGCGGGTACAGCGCGCAGTGGCTGGAAGACACCACGCCGGGAGCGAAGGTGAAGTCGCGCTGCGCCTGATCGCTGTAGCTGGTGGAGAATCCGTCCACGCGCACGCTGGGAACAATGTGAATCTGCGCGATGGGGTGGAGATCGTCCTGCGCGAAGAAGGTGACGTTGTCCTGCTGGAAGTAGCCGGAGCGGAACTTCGATCCGACACCGACGATCTGCTTGGCCCCGCTGCCGCCATCCTGCGGATTGTAAAACAGGTTGTGCGTGTTATAGACCTCGTGAATCAGGTAACCGCCGAAGCTGACCGTGTTGTACGGGAACACCTTGGAAAACGAGGCCTGGTCGCCGAACATGTTGCTGTGCGGATTGTTCCACTCATCCACCTGAGGGCCGCTGCTGAGAGCATCGGTGTTGCGCCGGTGAAAGCGGCGAATGTGGTTGAACCATGCCGAATTCTCGAGCGTGATCGTGGGGCTCAAAAACATTCTCTGGCGCGCATAGACCATCAACATTTCGTTGGCGTCGTACTTGTCGTAGGCGGCATAGGGCAGGGCGCTGTAGAAGCCGCTGGTCGCCTGGCTGAAACTGCTGCCGTTCGGCTCAATGAGACCCTGGTCGGTGGTAGGGATCACGGTGGGGCGCTAGCCGCCCGCGTCCGCGTACAGAACGCCAAAGGCCAGGCTTCCCGCCGAGAACGTCTTAATGGTTTTTCCGAACACCGAGCCATTCTTCGTGGGGTTGCCGAAGCCGTCCGGCGCCTGGCGGAAATCGTCACCGCGGCCCAGTCCGCCACCAGCCACCGTGGACCAGCCCTTGAACTGTCCGGTATTGCCCACGAAGGCAAAATTCTGTTGCCCCCAGGGCCCGTCGGTGACGGCGACACTCAGGTGCTTTTCCTCCGTTGGCTGAATCGGTGTGAACTCCACGCGTCCGCCGATATCGGTGTACCAACGGTCCGCCGCCTCGCCGGGACCGTAGGTGGTTTCCACATCCTGGATGACAAGGTTTTGCGGCATGGTCGCCGATTGCCACAATCCGGTTGCGGGGTCGGCCACCGGGATGCCGTCGTAGGTGATGCCCAGCGAACCCGGCGCCGTAAAGCTCGACGCTTCGCCCGCCCAGCCCTGCTGAATGCCGTTCAGGAGAATCGTATATTTGGTGGCGCCCGTCTCACCATAACCCATCACGTTCGCGCCGGGCGTGGATTGCAGCATCTGGGCGCCGCCAGCCACCGGGCCCGCCGCATCCAACTGCTGCCGGTCGAGCACGCGCACCGTATCCGGCATCAGCATTACGTCCTCGCGGGTCGGTACCGCCGTAGCCTCGGGATTCACCGTGCCGCGCACCACCACGCTGGCGCTCAATGCCGCTACCCGCAGAGTCGCCTTGATGCCGGCTGCCTGCTCCGAGGGCGCGATCCGCTGCGTAAACGACTCAAACCCTGACTTTTCGATGGAGACAATCTGCACATCGGCAGCCACATTGTTGAACACAAACGCCCCGGACGCGTCCGTCGTCGTGTGCAGCACATTGTTGGTCGTCAAATCCGTAAGAGAGACCGCCGCGTTGGGAATGGCAGCCCCGGATGCGTCAGCGACTCTCCCCCTGATCCCGGCCGTGCTTTGCGCTTTGCCGGCAGCGGCGGCCGTCAACATGCAGCACATTACCAGGGCAGATACTGCAATAAGCTTTCGTCTCATAAGTTTTTCTCCGTATCTGAAGGAACTGGAAACCCGAAGTTCCCGGCCGCACAATCGATCGAGCGTTCCGGTGCAACAAAGAACCCGCCGGACGCACATGGACATCCGGTTACGATCCACGTCATACATGTCCGAACAGAATGGAAAGCCGCCCGGGCTCGCAGGCCCGGATGAGAGCCGGAGGAAAGCATCCGGCCATCGCTTCTACACTGAGCCGCCGCGATTACGGAAGAATGAAGCCGAAGTGAATGTTCTGCGATCCGGAGGTTACAGAATGAACAGATTTCCACCGCGCGAGGGCGCGGGCTTGCTCGCAGGAAGCCGGAATCGCGACCAGGCCGATGGGACGAGGCCAATGGGAATACCGGCCCGCAAAGCCGCGGCTCAGAACGTTCCTTACACCCTCTCCACGCTCTTCCGGGTAAGGTGAGATCGGGCTGTTGACTCAATCGTGTTCGCCGCAATCTTCTTGGCGCGAGGTGTGCACATGCCGTTGCCGCAATGAATCGACCTCGAAAAGCCGGACCCCGCCGATGAAGGCCTTCGTTCCCTGCGCCGCCGGAACGCAAAGCGCGCGCGTCCTCTCGTTGGGGTTGGGGATAATTGCTGTCAGCCTGGTTATTGCGGGGATGGTCTGGAGCTGGGACAGATACGGCTGGTGGAATCACAGCCGCTATCGCGAAGGGACAAAAGGCGGCGCTGAGTGCGTGAGCCGATGGGCTTGGTCACCGATGATCCCATCAACGTCGTCCGCCATCCACTCGGCAACACGGCCAACCCCAATACCGGCGTGCATGGGCAGCCGGAGGCGGACGGCGGTGCAATCACGCTTTCCCCCAACGAACCGCAAGGGAAGAGCGCAAGCCAATACACCGAAAACGAAGCGACCAAAGGACTGGCCGGAAACCTGCCCGCACCACCGGAACTTTGATCGAAGCAGGCCTGGAGCGCGGCTGGGCTCCCTACCCCAGGCGACATGCTTTTCTCTCGCCAGCGTGGGGCCTAGTTTTCCCCGGCTAGAGACAGAGCCCTTCGATCCGGCGCCCTATCCCTCTACGCCGTCCTTCGCATCGAGATCTGCCATGCGAAGCCTGCCCCCGGCGCGGACTTGGGAAACGCCCAGCCCAGGTGGAACCGGAACAAAAGCTCCGGATGGAACAGCAAAGGATGGCGACGCCGATGGGCGGCCCGCGCCGCAATTCTCTCTCCGCTGTTGGCTGTCTCCCGTCCGCAGCCAACTGTAGACTGTCGCCATGGCTCACATCCGGATACTTCCCGACTAATTGGCCAACGAGTTCGCCGCTCGCGAAGTGGTGGTGCGCCCCGCCTCGTCGTATCGGCGGTGGTGATGCGCCACGGAGTTCGGGTCGAGATCGCCGGACTCGCCCGGTTCGGGGGGCTGGGACGCCGGCGCGAGGGGCCCGTCTCGTCGTAT
>JAJZNH010000924.1 GCA_021811745.1 Acidobacteriota bacterium | reverse complement strand
AACGACTCTGGCGAGCTTTGTCCTCACGCTCCATCTGCCCGAGCATTTCGTGCTCGGTCAAGGCGGCTTTCAGTTTGAAGTCAACCGGCCCTGGATTCAAAATCCCGCCATCAATTATCACGTGGGTGTCGATGGCCTGAGCATGTGGCTGGTGGTACTCACGGGGCTGCTGGCGCCGATCGGCGTACTGGTGAGCTGGAAGGTCATCAACCAGCGGCGCAAGATTTTCTATTCGCTCTTCCTGGTCCAGCAGACGGCCATGTTCGGCGTCTTCATCTCGCTCGATCTGATGGTCTACTACGGCTTCTGGGAGCTGTCGCTGGTCCCGATGGCGATCCTCATCGCCATGTATGGCCGCAAGGACGGGCCCAGGGCCGCGCTTAAGTTTTTCCTCTATACATTCATCCCTTCGGCTCCGCTGCTGGTAGCGATCCTGTGGCTCTATGCGCGTACAGGCAGCTTCGACTACGCCACGCTGCGGATTCTCATCGCGCACGGATCGCTGGCCCCAACAGCCCTCTCATGGGCGGCGCTGGCCTTTGTCGTCGCTTTTGCCGTCAAGGTGCCGGTCTTCCCGCTCCACGGGTGGCTGGCCGATACCTTCGCAGAGGCGCCTGTGGCCATGGCCATGGTCGTCGCCGGCAAGCTCGGCCTCTACTCGATGCTGCGCTTTCACATAGGGCTCTTCCCCGAGCAAGCACGCATCGTTGCGCCTTGCCTGATTGCCCTGGCCGTGATCGGCCTTCTCTACGGCGCATGTTTGGCGCTTGTGCAGCGCGACTTCTGGCGGCTGCTGGCCTTCGCCGCCATCAGCCAGTTGAGCCTGATCACGCTGGCCATCTATGGCCTTACCTTCAACGGCTGGGCCGGCGGCGTTTACCAGATTCTCGCCCACGGCGTTGAAGACGCGGCATTCTTCCTGCTCCTGGGCGCTCTGGAATACCGTTATGGAGTCACTCGCATCGATGCTTATGGCGGCCTCGGCGCGAAGCTGCCGCGCGCCACATCCTTCTTTGTCATTACCGCGCTTGCCATGATCGGGCTGCCGATGCTCTCGGGCTTCGTGGGTGAGTTCATCATCCTTTCGAGCACCTTCACCGGAGTCAGCCGCGGCTGGGCGATTACCGCCGCGCTGGGCGTCATCCTGGGCGCAGCCTACATGCTCTGGCTGGTACAGCGGATCTTCTACGGGCCGGAAAGCGAAATGGCCGCCGCCAGGCCCGCCGCTGATCTCGAATTCCGTGAAATGGCCGTACTGGCGCCGCTGGCCGTGCTCATGCTCGTCATGGGACTGGCGCCGTCCATCTGGCTAACGTCCATCCAGACGGGCATACATCCGCCGCAACCAAAGGAAGCTGCCGTCTTGCATTTTCCGTTCGCATCAGTATCTGTCGTGACGATTCCGTCTCAAGAGGAGGGCCGGCGGTGAACACTGTCCCTGACATCTTCCGAATCCTGCCTGAGGTCATCCTCACGGTGACCGGTGTCATCATCATGCTGATCGACGCTTCGCTGCGGCCTGAACGGCCACGCCGCTCGATGGGCTGGGTGGCGGCCATCGGAACCACCTTTGCCCTGTGGGCGAGCCTCTGGCAGTTTTCCCTACCCCAGGGAACCGCATTCTTCGGCACCGTGGAGACCAGCGTCTTCACCATCTTCTTTCACGTACTGATCTGCGGCATTGTCCTCGTGGCTCTTTTGGTCGCTCTGGACACATTGCCGGCGGATAGCCATCATCAGGGCGAATTTTACGCGCTGGTTGTCTTTGGCACGGTGGGCATGTGCCTGCTGACCAGCGCGATTGAGCTGCTGGTGGTCTTTATCGCGCTCGAGATCTCTTCGATCTCCACCTACATTCTGGCCGGCTATCGCAAGCAGACGGGCCGCGGCCCCGAGGCGGCCATCAAGTATTTCCTGCTCGGCTCCTTTGCCACTGCGTTCCTTCTTTACGGTATCGCGTTGATCTTTGGGGCTACCGGCACCACTGAGATCTACGACATTGCCCGCCAGATCACATCGGCGCCGAATCACGCCCTGGTTCTGGCGGCGATGGCAATGATGCTGGTGGGGATTCTCTTCAAGGTCTCGGCTGCGCCCTTCCATGTCTGGACGCCGGATGTGTATGAAGGCGCTCCTTCGCCGGTGGTGGCGCTGCTCTCTACCGCGCCCAAAGCTGCCGCTTTTGCGCTGCTTCTGCGCGTGCTTTATGAGATCTTTCCCGCCTTCGATACCCTGTGGGTACCGCTGCTTTGGATTGTAGCCGTGCTCTCGATGACCGTAGGCAATCTGGCAGCGCTGCGCCAGCAGAACGTCAAGCGGATGCTCGCCTACTCCTCGATCGCTCATGCCGGCTACCTGCTTGCGGCCTTCGCCAGCATCGGCTCCATCGGCATTGCTGCCGCCAGCTTCTACACCGCAGCCTATGCCGCCATGAATGTCGGCGTCTTTGCCGTGGTCACGCTGGCGGGCGGCTACAACGACGACCTGCCGATGATCGACGACTACCGCGGCCTCATCTACCGCTCGCCTCTGCTCGGCAGCCTGCTGATCTTCTTCCTGGCCTCGCTGGTCGGCATTCCCTTCACCGGCGGATTTTTCGGCAAGTTCTACTCGTTCTCCGCAGCGGTGCAAGGCGGCGCGATAGCTCTCGCCATCATCGGCCTTCTGAACTCCGGGCTGGCATCGGCTTACTACCTGCGTCTGGCCCTGGCGGCTGCGCAGCGTCCCACCAACGAGGCCGACCGGCCCCAGGGGCGCGCGCCGCAGCTGGGAGTCGCGGTCGGCGCAGGCTTGCTGCTGGCCGTCTCAGCAACCCTGGTGCTGGGCATCGTGCCCGGAGAAGTGCTGCGCACGGCGCAGTCTGGAGCGCATACGCTTCAGTCCATCCCGCCGCAAACCACGGCGCCTGTAACAGCCAGCGCGTCAACCATCCATCCAGCCAAGTTTTGAGCTGATCCCGTCTACGGCGGCGGGATCATAGCCCCATGCTGTTCCGGTACAATTTCATCAATGAAGCTGGGTGAGTTGGCAAGTCGGCTGGGCGCGGAGCTGCGTGGTGATGCGGACCTGGAAGTTACAGGCGTAAACGGAATCGAAGAAGCCGGGCCCAATGAAATCACCTTTGTGGCCAATCCCCGCTATGCCGGGCTGGCGCGCAAAACGCGGGCCGCAGCCATTCTGGTCGAGCCAGAATTCGCGGAAATCCCGGTAGCCACGCTGCGCATTCAGAATCCCTATCTTGCCTTTTCGCACGCGCTGAGCCTCTTCTATCAGCCGCCGGTTTATCCGCCGGGCGTCCATCCTACAGCGGTCGTCGATGCAACCGCGGCGATCGGCGAGGGAGCGCATATTGGCGCCTATGCTGTGGTTGGGCCGGGAGTCCGGCTTGGGCCATACGCTACTCTGCTACCGCATGTCGTCCTTTACGCTGGAGTGCAGACCGGCAGTCACTTCTTTGCGCACGCTCACTCGGTTGTGCGGGAAAACTGCATTCTCGGCGATCATGTGACACTGGAGAACGGCGCCATCGTCGGCGCCGACGGCTTCGGCTTTGCCAAAAACGAAGCGGGACAATGGGAAAAGATCCCGCAATCCGGCCCGGTTCGGATCGGCAGCCGTGTGGATGTTCAGGCCAATGCCTGTATCGACCGCGCCACGGTCGGCGCCACGGAGATCGGTAACGGCACCAAAGTCGACAATCTGGTCCAGGTGGGCCACGGTTCACGGATCGGCGAAAACACTCTTTTGTGCGCGCAAACCGGTTTGGCCGGTTCATCCGTGATTGGAAACAACGTGATTCTCGCCGGCCAGGTAGGCATTGCCGGCCACTGCAGCGTCGGAGATGGGGTGATTCTGACCGCGCAGTCGGCCGTCTCCCACGACGTGCCGCCCGGCAAGATGATCTCCGGTTCGCCGGGCTTCGACAACCGAGTCTGGCTCCGCGCGGTCGCGATCTTTCAGCGGTTGCCGGAGATGCTGAAGCGCCTCGACCGCCTTGAAAAGGAAGTCGCGGGCAGGATTGCGGCCCAACCCACGCAGAATGGCCAAGCAAGCTAAAAAGAGGAGGTCCGGAAATGACGTCTCGACGGAAAATGCCTGGAGTTGTGCTGGCCGCGATCTTCCTGCCGTTCCTGCTAACTGCGACTGGCTGCCGTTCCTACCACGTGGACACCACGGTGGAGAATCAAACCGGGAGCGTCATCAAGCTGCTGGAGGTGGACTATCCCTACGCCAGCTTCGGCGCCGATAGCCTGGCTGATCGGGCGGACTATCACTATCGCATCGCGGTGCAGGGCGCCGGGCCGCTCAAGGTGCAATACACGGCCGCCGACGAAAAGCAGGAGCATATTACCGGTCCCGCCCTCGCCGCAGGCGACGAGGGCAGTTTGCAAATCGTGCTCCTGCCCGGAGGCAAGGCGAAGTTTCTTTCTCACTTCACCCCGCACAGTTAGGACTGCGTGACGGCAGGTACAGTGGGACGCGATAACTCCCGGCAAATCGCATCCAGGATTCCGCGCTGCACTTCTCAGTGCACCATGCTGCTGAACAATGGCGACTGGAGCAGGGCGGCGAACTGCGCGTCAGACGCGGCGAAATGAATGGTAAGATTTCCCGCGTTGGAGGAAATATCCGTAGAGTTCAGCGCCTGCTTCTCCGCATCCGATCCACTCATCTTGCGCAACATAATTGCCGCGGTCATCAGCGAAGAAACGCTCGCCGCCGCAAAGGAGTCGCCAGTCGCGATCGTAAGGTTGAATGCAACCCCGTGCTGGAAGTCCATCGCGTACCAGGAGCCCTGGAGACGTTTGCGCACGGTGTCAAAATCGGCTACTGATCCCGCCTCGCCCAGAATCCCGCGCATCATGGTTTGCGTACCTGAGCCGTCGAGAATACTCCACAGAGGTTCGTAATCCACATTCTGCATAGCAGACATCATGGTCCCATTCGAGAGCATGTTTGGGGTCAAACCGTCGCGGGCATCCAGCGACTTCTGCACCGATTGCTTGCTGCCGAAGATCATGGTGGAGGGATCTACAAAGCAAAGCACCATTCCTGACTTGCCCAGCGGATATAAGCTTTCATTCCGCACCTGCGTGGCCTTGATCTTCTGCTTGCGGAAGTTGGCCAAAATATCCTGTACCGGGAATTGTCCCTGGGCAATACCCACCGTGCCCAGGTCGTCACTCGACGGCGAGTTCCTGTACAAAGCAAAGGCCAGCTCCTCCACGTACTCATCCATCTCGTGGTTGCCGTTGAGTGCGGTCTTTTTAAGCGCATCATCAAACTGCTTCAACTGGGGCGGCTCCACACGGTTACGCAGGCTTACCGCCGACGGGGAGTTCTGCATGGTTTGATAATCAATCACAACCAACTGCTGCACATCGTGCGGAATAGCGGCGCGCGCATCCGTCGATAGCTGCGCTGCTTGAGCCAAAGTGGCCGCACCCATCAGAATGCACGCGAGTGAAACCTTAACATTCGCTTTCAACAATTCTTTCCTCCGAAGATCATCGCGTAACCCGCCAAGAGAATGGGA
>JAJZNH010000454.1 GCA_021811745.1 Acidobacteriota bacterium | reverse complement strand
CAATGGGACTACCAGGTGGGCCTGGCGGATGTGCTGACACCCGACACCAGCGTTCCGGGGCAGGTGAGTTATCGATTTGGCGCCGGCGAGACGGTGGATCCGGGAACGAATCTGACCATCACGGGTGCGACGGCCGGCGGAGGAATGGCGACGATTGCCGCTCCCGCTGTGACTGCTGGGGAAGTGGCCGGTAATGCCGGAGCGGGTTACGTCCAGGCGCTCAACGCCGCCATCGCCGCGGCGGGGATCACGGGAGTCACGGTTACCAACAACGGCGGTGTGCTGACGATCGCAGGCGCGACGGCGACGGACGGCAGCGTGGTGGCAAATCCGGCGGCAGCCGGCACAAGCGGAACACTGACCTTCGATGCCGCGGGCAACCTGACGAACCCGGCCGTCAACGTGACAGGAATGTCCTTTTCGGGATTCTCCGATGGCGCCCCTGCGCTCAGCATGACCTGGGAACTTTATGGGGCCGGTGGCGCGCCGGCGATCACGCAAGCGGGAGCGGCTTCGGTGCAGACGGCGGATAGCCAGAACGGATCGGCAGGGAACGGCCAGTCGCCGATCGATTTTTATTCGAACTTCGTGTCGACGCTTGGGGCGACGGTAGCCGAGGTGCAGACCGAGAACACCGCCCAGAACGCTTCGGTGACGCAGCTCGAGACGCAGAGGAATGCGCTCTCGAGCGTGAATCTAAACGAAGAGGCTTCGGCGATGGCGCAGCTCGAGACCAGCTACCAGGCGGCGTCGCAGGTGTTTACGATTCTGAACACAGTCATGACTTCGGCCCTGAACCTGGGCGTGGAGACCGCGGTGGCGTAAAGCAGCTTTTAGCAGCCTGGTTCAAGCCGTAGCCGGATTGCGCCGGAAGAACGGCCGCCGCGCGATCTATGGAAAGGCAAGGTGGACAGTTGCGGGGATCGGCGCCTTCGAAGCCGCCAGGCGGAATTTGAACCGCCGTAAGCAGCGAATCCGTGACCATCGGGGCGGCACGGTCGAGGCTGCAGGCTAGCAGCCAGGAGTTGTTTTATGCGAGTGAATCCGATGTATGTTTCCAACCTGGTGGGTGCGCTCAACCAAACGCAGGCCAACCAGCAGCAGTTGACGGAGGAGTTGTCGAGCGGCGTGAGCATTACCTCACTCAGTCAGAACCCTGTGGGCGCGGCTCAGAACGTTTTGCTGCTTGATCAGATTCAGCGGGACGATTCGTTCACCCAGAGCTCGAACGGGGTGACGGGACAGTTGCAGGTGGCGGATTCGGCGCTGGGCAGCGTGGTTTCCGAACTGACGCAGGCGATTTCTCTGGCCATGAGCGCCAATAACGGCACGATGAGCGCGAGTGACGTGAAGTCGATCGGGAACCAGATTGCCGGGATTCTTTCGGAAGTGCAGTCACTGGCCAACACCAATTACCAGGGCCAGTATATCTTTGCGGGCGCAAAGACGGGGGCAGCGCCGTTTACGACCGCGGCGACCAGCACACCGGCGGTGACCAGTTACAACGGCGACGCAACGATCAATTCCCTGCAGTTGCCGAACGGGCAGCAGATTCAGCTTAATGTGCCCGGCGACCAGATTTTTCTCGGGAGCGGGACGAACAGCGTGTTCGGTGCTCTGAACGCGCTGGTGGCCGATTACGCGAGCGGGACGGTGAACACCCAGCAGGCGGCTGCGGACACGGCGGCGCTGAATACAGCGCTGAACTATGTCTCGCAACAGCGGGTGACGATCGACAACTCGATGACGCAACTCAGTTCGGCGACGACCGCCGTGGAGAATGAACAAACCCAGTTGACGGCGGCGCAGACGAACCTGATGCAGGCCGATCTGCCGACCATCGCGACCCAGCTCTCGTTGTCGGAGACGCAGCAGACCGCGCTCGAAAGCGTGATCGCACAACTCGAATCGGTGAGCAACAGTTTGTTCACCAAAATGCAGTAGGGAAAAAAGAGCCCCTGGGCATCAGAGGGCCAGGGCGCCGGAGGTTTCAGCGCGACCGCTTTTATACTGACAGAAGAGGAGTTCCCCTTGTTCGAATCCCTTCGCTTCATCTGGAATGCGACGCACGGATACCGGTTGCGGCCGTGGAAGAGTCCGTATCTGCGCTGGAGGGTGGAAACGTATTCGGGCGTGCGAGCAGAGACGCTCTCGACCGGGAACGTACTAGGGTTCCTGTGGGCAACGCGCTGGGAGCTATTGAGCTTTCTACGCTGGACAGGAACGATGCAGCGAGAGGCGCGGAAGCGCGTCTGATTCCGCGCGCATTCGCAGGCCGATTGGCGGGATTTGAAGATGTTCGCCGTGGAGCGGTGTCCCCTGGAGCGCGATTTTCCCATGGCGATGTGAGCGCAGAATCCTGCGCGCAGCGCAGGTGACGATTTCGCTCGACTGCACCTTCGTTCAAGGCGGTGAGGCGGATCCTTGTGCGCCAGCGTTCTCGGCCCATGCCTTACACTCTCTCTGGGGCGTTCGAAGCGATGATCACGGTGATGGGGAGTTTTGTCGCGGACCTTGCATTTCGCACCGGTAAACTGCCGGCATGGGGCGAGACGTACATGGGCAGTTCGTTCAGGCTGGGACCCGGCGGCAAGGGCTCGAACCAGGCGGTGGCGGCCGCGCGAGCAGGGGGCAAGGTGAGGTTCATCGGCAAAGTGGGCGCCGATGCGTTCGGAGAGTTGGCGCGATCGATCTATCGGGAAGAACGTATCGACGCGCAGTATCTGCTGACCAGCACAAACCCCACAGGCGCCGCCGCCATCATTCTCGATGAGCAAACCGGGGAAAACGCGATTATTGTCGTTCCCGGAGCATGCTTGGATCTGGCTCCCGCCGAAATTGCAGGCATGCAGACCGCGATTGCATCGTCTGCTGTGTTCATCACACAACTGGAACTGGCGCTGCCCACCGTGGAGTGCGGGCTGAAGCTCGCCTACGAAGCGGGTGTGACCACCGTCCTGAACCCTGCGCCGGGAAGCAAGCTGCCGGAAAGGATCTTCCCCTGCTGCGATTACGTGACGCCCAACGAGTCGGAGACGGAAGCGTTGACTGGGATTCGTGTGCGGTCTGCGGCCGACGCTGAGCGCGCCGCGGACGCCTTCCTGGCACTCGGCGTGCGGAATGCCGTGATTACCCTGGGTGCGCAGGGGGTGTTCGTAAAGAACTCATCCACGTGCAGGCACATTTCGGCGTTCAACGCCGGACAGGTGGTGGAGACAACCGGAGCTGGGGATGCCTTCAATGGAGGTTTTGCGGTGGCGCTCGCCGAGGGCGCGGACCTGGTCGATGCGGCGCGTTTCGGCTGCGCCGTGGCAGGGCTGTCGGTGACGCGGCCTGGAACAGCGCCGTCCATGCCCCATCGCAACGAAATTGATTCTTTGTTGCAAAGCCAATGAGAGAAGGCTTTCACGGTACTTGGTAGCCAGGCGGTTATCGCACTGTCGAGTTTTTTTCCAACAGCATCATGGGAGTGTGGCCGGTGGCCTTGGACGCACGGACCAGGTGGGGTGTAAGGATGAGGATGAGCATGGCGGCGTTCTTTTGGATGGTATTGTTGGAGGCGTTGTTCAGTCCCGGAATCTCGCTCAAGAAGGGAGTGCCGGTGATGGCGCGGCTCTCCGACGAAGTTAACTGGCTGGCAATCTCCGCGTCCTGACCCGTCTTGAGCGTGAACACTCCGGAAAATGCCTGATTGTTCAGGATCGGGTTGCCGTCGAGGAAGGCACCGGAAAGAGCGGTAATCGTGAGGTCGACGGTGAGGGCAATATCGCCGCTGCGCATGATTTTCGGCGTGACTTTCAACGTGAGCCCGAGATCCTGATATTGAATCATCGGGACCGTGGGCATGCCACCGGCTAACCCGGCGAGCAGAGAGCCGAGCGCGCCGGACGCGCCTGCACCGGTAAGGCCCGGAATATTGGGGAGCCCCGGCGAGAGATTTGAGAAGGTCGAAGTCTGGATGGGATATTTGGTCCCTTCCTTGAGGGTTCCTGCCTCCCCGTCGCCCAGGCGCAACTGGATGCTGTCGATCTCCCGCGAATCGGATGAATTGAGGTTGAGATTGAGCGTAGCGGGTTGCGGCGCCAGGGCGGACTCTGTGAGACCGCCGCCAAACAGCGCCACGCCTCCGGAGAAGAGCGAACTGGAAATCTGGCCAGAGGCCAGCAGAATACCGAGAATGGCCCCGATGTCGCCTGGAGCGGCCAAACCCGACGAGATGATCTGCTGCACCAGAGCCTGGTTCGCGCTCATGATCGACTGCTCCTCGGCGTAGACATTGAAAGCCGAGAAAGACTGCGGGGGCTGCACGCCACGATTGACCTGACTCGAACGCGCGACCTGAATGAGACGCACGTCGAGCACCAACTGGTCGCGGCCCTGCAACAGGCTGTGCATGCTGGCGTTGAAGGCGGCCAGGGTATCGGGCGGCGCGCGCAGGGTAAGGCTGTTGGCCGTGGGATCCGCGGCCACCTGTTGAACGCCGAAAACATTCCGTGCCAGGTTGCCCACGTCGGTCAGTTCCGTAGAGCTCAATCCTGCCAGAGAGAGCGTCTCCATTTCCTGGCGCGTGAACTCCTGGCGGTTTTCGCGGGTGTCGCGGGCCACCAGCACGCGATGTGCATCGAACGGGACGTAGAACGTATTCGTCGCCAGACCGAGCACCTGCGCGGCTTTGCGGAAGTTCACCTCATCCACGTCAAAGCGGACGATCGAGTTGCGCACACTTTCGTCGAGCATCGCTTCCACGCCATAGGCCTTGAAGACCTGCTGGATGATCAAGCGCTCGGCGGCACGCAGGTGGAAGCTGCGGACACCAGGTGCGCTCAACAGCGGCTCAATTCCCCCGATCTCGCGGGCTGCCTGGTGGTAAAGCGGTTGTGGCAGGCCGCGCACGGCGTCGTCGCCCAGTTCGTACAGGTGCTCAGCGACTTCGGGGTTCTTGGGATCGAGCTCGCGAGCCCGCTCGAGTGCGGCGCGGGCGCCGGCCGCATTGCCGCCCAGCCGGTCACGGGCTGCAGTTTCAATGAGCGCCATCACATCGTGACTGCGGGCAACCTCGGCGGCCATGCGGTAATTGGCATCGGTGGCGTCGAGCTGCGCGGCCTGCTCGTACTCCTTGAATGCCTCGTCGAACCGGCCTGCGACGTAGAGCTTGCTGGCGGCTAAATAAAGCTTGAGCGCGCGGCTGCGTTGGGCGGAGCTGGGCAATCGGACAGGTTGGGACTTGGGTGCAGACGCCTGCGAAGCCGGCACTGCTTGCGATCCAGGCGCGGATGGCGACGGTTGCACCGGAGGTGTTGTGGTTGCTCCGGTTGCCTGGGCTTCCATCATGCCGGGGAACAGCACCAGCAGCAGCGCCGCAGTCCAGAGTTTGGCCTTGCAGGCGAAGCGCGAACTGCGTTTCCTCGGGCTGGATTGGATGCGCTGCGCTTTCACGATCCTCTCCCGGTGGCGGCGAGCAGATCGGCCAGCGAGGTGGCGCACACCTGGGGGTGCAGTGCGTGCAGATCTTCGAAGCTGTAATGGCCGGTCGCGAC
>JAJZNH010000580.1 GCA_021811745.1 Acidobacteriota bacterium | reverse complement strand
TTTCCAGCAGGTCGGCGGCGTCGGCATCCGAGGCTGGCTCCGGTTGGAGAGCTGGAGCCGCGTGTGCCCTCCACGCAAGCGGCAAGCGGCTGAAAATGAGGCCGGCGCGGGGCAAATCGACGGCGCTCGAAACTACCTCTGCCGAGCGCCAGCCATGGCGCTTCATGATGCGCTCGGCATAGCAGGCGTTGTGAATCGTGTCCCTCGCCGCAGGCTCGACAAAGATGGCTGAGGCGGGGATGCCCTGCGCCTCGGCTGTGTGCGCCATTGCACGCGCCTCGACAAAGCGGTTGGCCACGGCGCCTCCGGTGAGGATGAGCCGTGCCGCAACGCCCCGTTCGTATTCATGGACGGCCTCGGTTACGCGGGCCAGCTGGACGGGGGTTGGGTCGCCGTCGGCGTTCGTGGGGCTGCCCAAAACGATGATGGCATCGAAGCGGCGGAGTGCGGTGTTGGAGGTGGGCGCAAGGCTGCGCGCGAGTGCGGCCCAGCCAAATAGCGCCAGAACGGCCGCGAAGACGCTGAGCGCCAGTCGCGCTCGCCAGCTCAGGCGCCAGCGACGAATGGGCCGGCGCGGACGTTTGCGAACCGCAGCGGAGGGATGGCGGCGGACGGCGGTCAAGGTCTTTGTCTCCCTACTCCACTCTACTGGGCAAGGTCACGGCCTTCGCGGCTCCTGCTCCTGCTTTACAGGGATTGTCCTGGGGTGGTTTCAATTCGAATGCCGTCGGCGTGGTTATAGTATGATTCTGATTTACCTGTCAGACCATGCGAGGTGCGCGTCGGGAAGCGTGGATGCCGCTAGTGCCAGGGCTCGGGTGGGCATAGCTGGAGTCTTCAGGACAAAGGATAGGTCGCGGGATCGCTTGGGGAGGCGCAGTGGCTGACTCCGGGCATGAGCGGAGAACTCGATCTTTTGTTCATCGGAAATACCTTCAAACATTGAGGCCGGCTTTCGATGGCTGGCGGGAGAGAGTACGAATATGGCCAAGAGCGTGAATAAAGTGATCTTATTGGGCAATGTGGGCAAAGATCCTGAGATTCGCTCCACTGCTGGAGGCGCCGTGGTGGCCAATCTGACGCTGGCCACCAGCGACCGCTTTCAGGATGGACAAGGTAACTGGCAGGATCGCACCGAATGGCACAACCTGGTGGCCTTCAAGCGACTGGCTGAGATTGTGCGCGATTACGTGAAGAAAGGCTCGAAGCTGTACGTGGAAGGCAAGATCCAGACCCGCAGTTGGGACGACAAGGAGACCGGCGCCAAGCGTTATCGTACCGAGATTGTTGTCTTGGAGCTTTCGCTACTCTCCAGCCGCGACGAGGGCTCGAACCGTGCGGCGCCTTCATCGAGCGCGGCCGGCTATGACCAGCGCCCGCCCGTGGGACAGGACGATTACGCGCAGGCAGCCGAGATCACCGACGACGACATTCCGTTCTGACCTGTGCCTGCAGGCAGATCGCCGGTCCGTTCACTGTGTTCACGTGCTTTTCAATTCCACCCAATTCGCCTGACGCAATGCAATGCGTCGAGCAGGCCTCAGCGTTTGCTCAGACGGACTGATTGCCAGCTTCCGTCGGCGGCCCAGCCTCCATCAACGGAGAGCGCAGTTCCATTCACGAAGGCGCTTTCCTCCGGGTCGGCTAGGAAGGCGATGGCGCGGGCAACGTCATCGGGACTGGCAAAGCGGGCCATGGGAATACGGTCCGTGATGTCGGTGTCGGTGTAACTTCCGCCTGCCTGGTCGGCCACATCCATCTCAGTTTTCACCCAACCAGGACATACGGCATTCACGCGCACGCCCCGCCCGCCCCATTCCGCAGCCAGGGTGCGCGTTAGGCCGATCAATCCGTGCTTGGAAGCGTTGTAGGCGGCGCGGTCGGCGACCGCAACTAGTCCTGCTACTGAGGCGACGTTGATGATGGAACCGCCGCTGGCCTCCAGCATCTTCCGGCCAAAGGCCTTCGACAGCAGAAACGGCGCCGTCAGGTTCACATCGATCACACGCCGGAATTCCGCGGCAGAAGTATTCTCAGCGGGTGAGATGAGGCTGATTCCAGCGTTGTTGACCAGAACATCGGTGCGGCCAAAGCGGGCGAAGACCATGGCGACGAAATCCTCCACGACTTCTTCTTGGGTCAGGTCGCCGCGATAGCTGGCGGCCTCGCCGCCCTGGGCTTCGATGGCCCGAACTGTTTCCTCTGGTTCGTGGAGATCGATGATTGCAATTTTGTGGCCTCGCGCGGCGAACAACTCTGCCGTCCGCCTCCCAATCCCCTGCCTGCCGCCTGTCACCGCTGCTACCCGCCCATTTGGGTCCATCGCACGCCTCCATCCCTATGTTCGCAAACGAGGGCCGAGCGCCACGCCAAGGCGTTCCGAATCCTGAACCCTGAGGGCCGGGAAGAGAATCTATTGAACAGTACACAGTCTGAAGAGTCCCTGAGCGGAACGCGTCGAGTTTCCCATTCAGGCTTCACAATTTTTTGATTTCTTGCGCCGCCTGCGGAAAGGAACGCGTTTCGCAAGTCGGCGTGTGTCCCACCAGGGCAGTTGCTAGACACAACCAAGACCCACCCGGATCCGGAACAGGTCGCACTAGAAGCGGCTTGAAACGAGCCCTAGGAGATTACTGTTTGTCGGCAGTTGAGGGCACATTGACGCTTCCGGGAGACGCTGATGCAATCCACCCCTCCGCGGCCGTTGTGAGTCCTGCGGTGGATGAGCATGCACACTGGAAGCCGCAGGTGAATCCGTGGATTATCGCGATGACCGTTGCACTGGCAGCGTTCATGGAAGTGCTCGATACCTCGATTGCCAAATGTGGCGCTACCCCACATCGCCGGTAATCTGGGGGCTAGCGAGAGCCAGAGCACATGGGTCCTCACCAGCTACCTGGTCTCGAACGCCATCGTGCTGCCGCTGGGCGGCTGGATCTCGAACGTGATGGGGCGGCGCAACTTCTTCGTGCTCTGCATCACGATTTTTACTATCTCCAGTTTTCTTTGCGGCGCGGCTCCCTCGCTCACGCTGCTGCTCGTGTTTCGCGCGCTGCAGGGCGCGGGCGGGGGCGGTCTGCAACCGATGGCGCAGGCCATCATGGCCGATTCGTTCGAGCCCGACAAACGCGGCCAGGCATTTGCTCTGTACGGCCTGGTGGCCGTGCTTGCGCCTTCGATTGGCCCCACGCTGGGCGGCTGGATTACGGACAACTACTCCTGGCGCTGGATCTTCTTCATCAACATTCCCGTAGGCATTCTGGCCTTCTTCCTGGTTGCGCGCATGGTAGATGATCCGCCATGGATCAAACCTGACCGCGGCCTGCTCGCCAACATAGACTACCTGGGCCTGAGCTTTCTCACGGTCGCCATGGGCGCCATGCAGATCATGCTCAACAAGGGGGAAGAAAAGGACTGGTTCTCCTCAGATTTTATCCGCCTGTTCGCAGCGCTGTTTGTTGGCGGCATAATCGGCCTGATCGCGTGGGAGTGGAACCGCAAGCAGCCGCTGATGAACCTGAATCTCTTCCGATTTAAGAACTTCACTATTTGCTGCTTTCTCATGCTGTTGGTGGGCGGCGTGCTCAACGCCAACACCGTCTTGCAGCCGCAGTTCATGCAGCTTTTACTGGGATACACGGCCATGACCGCGGGGCTGGCTTTGACGGCGGGCGGCTTGGCGTTGGTGGTGATGATGCCCCTGGCAGGCATCGCCACCAATAAGTTCTCTGCGCGCACACTCACGCTGATTGGCTTCACGCTTCTGGTCTTGACCTTCCGCTACGCGGCTAGCGTGACCAACTTGCAGATGAGCTTTGCCGAGTGTTCCTGGCTGCGCGTGGTGCCGATGCTGCCCCTTCCGTTCTGCTTTATCTCTATCACCAACGCGGCTTACGTTGGCATGCCGAAGAAGGAGAGCAACCAGGTGGCGGGGCTGATCAATTTCGTGCGCAACATCGGTGGCAGCATTCTGATCGCCGTGACCAATGCACAAGTGACCACGCGGGCCATGTGGCATCAGCAGCACCTGCAAAGCGCCATGCAATCCGCCAACTTGGCCTTTCAGCAGCGCACGCAGGCGCTAAGCGGGATTCTGGGCAGCGCCTTTGGCCCCGCCAACGGTCATGGGCTGGCACTGGCCACCATCTACGGCCAGCTTAACCGGCAGGCGCAGATGCAGGGTTATCAGGATGTTTACATGGAGCTGTCGTGGGCGTCGATGGCGCTCATTCTGTTGGCCTTTTTGCTCAGCAAGCGACGTCCGGGCGAAGAGACGGTAAGCTCTGCGGTGCACTGATGGGACCGAGCACCCACGATCTGCCGCTACACAGTAGGAGTTCTTTGCGGGATGCAGTCGCGATGCCGGAAGCAACCGGACTCGGGCCGGAAGGCACCTCTGTCTGCCTTACCGTGAGACGAGGGGGCAACCGCAGGTTGACACCGCAATCCGCCTTTGCGACACTCAGAGTTGCTGCCTGGTGGACGGAAGCCGTTCGATCCATTTTTTGTGCCGAAGTGGCGGAATTGGCAGACGCGCATGGTTCAGGTCCATGTACTCGCAAGGGTGTGGGGGTTCGAGTCCCTTCTTCGGCACCAGTCCTTTAGAATCAATCACTTAGAAAACTTGTTACTATTTGTTACTACTTCTGGGTTTCCGCTGGAAGCCACTGGAAACGGCTGGAAACCGCTGGAAGTACTTCATTCCAAGTCACTTAGCTTCCGTCTAACGAAGGAAGGAGCAAGGACTTGGCCAATCTTGCGGTTGTCCTCTATCTGCGTACGAAAATCAAGGGAAAATGGACCTATCGAAAGGTCTCAGAAGAGCTGTCGGAACTCGCTTGTGGTGAATACTACCTAAGCTGGTACGTCCACAAGCGCAAGCACCTGGAGCCCGCCGGAAATCATCCCGAGGCAGTGCTCCAGGCGCTTCATGTTAAGCGGCTGGGGATGGCATACGTCGCGGCCGGCGGCGTGATCCAGGAAGAGAACAAGAAGAAGACCCTCCAGGACGCATATGCGGCAGCCGGGGGCAAAATCGATCGCGCCGAAAACGAGGCGCCCAAGGCAATGACGCCTGTGACGCCGCGTGACGAGATCAAGCAGGGTGAGACCCCACCGACCCCTAAAGATTCAAGAGTTCTCGTGAGTGGTGCCGTCCAAAAGTATCTCTCGATGTGCGATGAGCGTAAGGGAAAGTCCGGCTATGGTCTCGCTGTCAGGACGCCGAAGACTTACGCGGACCGCCTCTGCTACCTCACCGAATTCAGGCCAGAAGCCTATATGGACGAGGTAGACAAGAAATTCATCGAGGAATTTCGCAGCTTCCTTCTCAAACACAAGAAAGACCTTTCCGACCGAACGAGCTACAACATCATGCAGGCGGTGAGCACTTTCCTCAACAAGAACGGCAGCGGTGTCGCCAAGCCCTTTCTCAAGGAGATGTCCTTCCCACCTACCGAAGTCATTCCCTACCCCAATGACGAGATGGAGAAGTTCTTCGCCGCCTGCAATGAGGAAGAGGAACTCCTGTTCAAATTCTTTC
>JAJZNH010000555.1 GCA_021811745.1 Acidobacteriota bacterium | reverse complement strand
CGCTGGACACCCGCCCAGCTCCAACCCTTTTTCGACGTGGCGCTTGATGCCTTCGGCCCCTCGCGCCTCATGTTCGGCTCCGACTGGCCCGTGCTCACGCTCGCATCCAGCTACAGCGGCTGGGTTTGCACATTCCGCGAAATGATCTCTGCGCTCTCGGAACCGGAACAGAAAAGCATCTACTCTGAAACCGCGCGCATGGTCTACCGTCTGTTGCCGCATCCACCCCAGCCAGGAAGGAAAACCCAATGAGCCTGCTCAATCTTCTGTCGCCGCTGAACCGTCTGCGTCACCGTCCGGCGCAGCGCATCGGCATGGTGATCGGCATCCATCCCGATGCGATCAGCGCCTATGAGGCGCTTCACGCCTCGTCCCATCCCGGCGTTCGCGACCTGCTGTCGCGCTATCACATGCGCAATTTCTCCATTTACCTGCACCAGTTGCCCGACGACCGCTATTATCTCTTCGGCTACTACGAATACTCCGGCAACGATTACCAGCGCGACATGCAGAATCTCGCCGCCGAGCCGCGCAATCAGGCTTGGCTGCGTACCACAGACGCCATGCAGATCCCACTTCCCGGTGCAACGTCCTGGTCCCCCATGCGCGAGGTCTACCACAATCCCTGATCGCACCGGCGCGCGCACCCGCCACCCGGCCCAACAAATTCTTATTCAAGGAGACCCTATGATCTGGAACCGACGCGATTTCCTCAAAACAGGTGCTGCGCTCTCGACCGGCGCCGTTGCGGGCCCGGCAATGTTACATGCGGAATCCTCCAGCCGCCCGGAGGATCAACCCTACCAGCCCGCCTGGAATTCTCTCCGCCGCATTCCCGTTCCCGAATGGCTGCGCGACGGCAAGTTCGGCATCTACACGCACTGGGGTATCTACTCAGTTCCGGCCTATGGTAAGAACGGCACCTGGTACGCGCATAATATGTACACCAATCCCAACTCAGACGATGCCAAACATCAGATTGCGACCTATGGCCCACTGGATAAGTTCGGCTACAAGGACTTCATCCCCATGTTCACCGGCAGTCGCTTCGATCCGGATGAGTGGGCAGAATTGTTCAAGAATGCCGGCGCCCGCGTCGCCGGTCCCGTGGCAGAGCATCATGATGGCTTTGCGATGTGGGATACAAAGTACTCGAAGTGGAATGCTGCAAGGATGGGACCTAAGCGCGACGTAGTTGGCGAGCTCTCGAAAGCCATCAAGCAGCACGATATGAAATTCCTTACCGCGTTCCATCATGCCGCACACTGGTTTTACTTCCCAACATGGGATAAGCGGTATGACGTTGGCGATCCACGATATGCCGGTCTCTATGGCGAGGCTCATGCTCCGGGCATCCTGCCCGATCAGCGATTCCTCGACGACTGGAAGGGAAGATTGATTGAGGTTGTGGACAAATATGATCCTGACATGGTGTGGTTCGACTTCGGGTTGGAGCTGATTCAGGAATGGTACAAGAAGAGCTTTGTTGCTTATTACTTTAATCGAGCCGCGAGGCTGGGCAAGTCCGTGACCGTAACCTATAAGCACCACGACTTCACTCCTGGAGTGGGCATCGAGGATTTGGAGCGCGGGCAGGAGTTGAATATGACCTACAACGAGTGGATTACGGATACCACGATCGACGCCGGCAGTGGATGGGGATATGTCAAAGGTCTGGGATTCAAGTCAGTCAACGAACTGGTCACCGGCCTTGTCGATCGGGTGAGCAAGAACGGCTTTCTCCTTCTCAACGTAGGTCCCAAGCAGGATGGAACCATCCCCGAGCCAGCAAAGGAGCGGCTGCTTGCTATCGGAGACTGGTTGCGCATCAACGGCGAAGCAATCTATGGAACGAGCCCATGGCTCGTGGCAGGCGAAGGCCCCACGCGGTTGATGAAGAACGGTCCATTCAACGAGAACAACTCCCTCCTCTACACCCCTCATGACATCCGCTTCACCTGCCGGGACCAATTCCTCTACGCAATCGTGCTTGCCTGGCCGGCCGATCGCGCCGCCATTACCACATTTGTCCCCAAAGGCCGCACCTGGGCCGGCCTCTACCCCTCCGAAATCGCCTCAGTTCGCATGCTCGGCAGCGACGAGCCCATCCAGTGGCAGTTCACTCCTGACGCTCTCCTGCTCACTACGCCGCGAACCCGCCCCTGCAACGATGCGTTCGTGTACAAGTTCACGCTCAAGCGGCCTTTCGGTTCCGGAGAATCACGCGATGAGCCTCCGCACCACTCCTGAAATTGCAGCGCGCTTACCAGTCCCCTGATCAACTGCGTTGTGGACTTTTTATTACCCATTGCGGCCAACCCCAGGGAGCGGCGATCGGCAAAGAACTCACAAGGGTACTTCAGGACATGCCAACCTTCGCCTTGCTGTAATTGCGGCTCCTGCCGCCGTTCCCACGCTTCACAGATTATGCAGAATCATTTGAGCTGCTTAGTATGAACATCACGGCTATTCATCGCCGGTGCATGGCTGCTCAGTTGCTCGAATGTCAAGTTCAATATTGGGTAACGCCGCCAGTCCTTATAGTCGAAGTGCCACCACTCGAACTCGTAGACCGTGAAACCCTGCTGCTCCATCGCGTGGCGCAACAGATCACGATCCCACCGCTGCAGGGCGGTTCCGCCGGGATAGAAGGGATACGAGCGCTCCGACATCTCGTCATATCCGCCGGTCATTGGAACCGCTTTGCCAGTTTTCAGGTCGTAGAGGGTCAGGTCGACGGCGCAGCCGCGATTATGCCGTGAGCCCTGAGACGGATCAGCCACGAAAATCTTATCCTGGTCGGGTGTTCCATCCCAGAACATCTTCGTGACATACCAGGGCCGGTAGGCATCGTGTATCAGCAAGCCGTAGCCAAGCCGGTTCAGATCATGCGAAGCGCGCACGACTGCCTCCGCGGCCGGCCGCTGCAGGAACGCTTTGGCCTGTCGATAGAGCGGAGCGCCGAGAAAGTCGTGCGTGGTGGCATAGCGGATGTCGAGGTGTATGGTGGGGTCGAGCGAGGTCAGTTCGACAAGATCGGGATGCAGAAAGTCACCTTTCTCGACAGGCAGCTTTTGGGCGAGAGCCTCGCGGCGCAGTTCCTCGACTGGTTTGAGCGGGTGAATCTGGAAGATCTGTCCCTCGGCGTTCGTGTGCATGAGCGGGAAGACTACGCCCCCAACTCGTACCGCGGTGACCGAGTGGCTGGCGTTTCGAAGGAACGTAACAGGCTCATGATCGTAGAGGCCATAATCAGGCATCTGGAAGTGATCCGGTGAAAGCTCGCGAAGGGGCGCAAATTCAAACCACTCGATCAGAACCCTCAAAGTGCCGTAGCCCTCAAGAACATACAGCTTGTCATACGGCCAGCCGTATTCCCCAATCAAGCCGCGCCACCGCTCTGGAATCGCTGCAGGGCGAGGCGAGGAGATTCGTTTCCACTGGACGCCCCGCGTTGCAATCGATGTGCCCTGACCGGTCCAGGTAATGCGCACTGCGTCGGGCGAATAGGCAACCCGGTTGTCTACCGTGAGTACTGCCGGATGCGCCGGGTTGTTTCCAGTCGCAGCTTTGAGCTCGGGGAAATATCCTCCCCTGCTTGCGGAGAGAACCAAGTGGCCTTCGTGATCCGCGAGCTTGATCTCCTGCCGAGGCGAAGACTGGGATTGATAGCTTCCCTCGATCGAGGTCGCGGCTGCCTGGGTCAGAGGCATGTCAGCGGCGGGCAGATTGAGCGGCTGATGACGGCGCTCCGCAAGCATGAGCCGCAGCGCGTCCTGTGCAATGTGGTTGGTGACAGCGTTAGCGGAGTCGGCAGTGGTCACCACTGCGACTCCGAGCTTTTGAGCGGGAAGCGCAGCGAGCGTGGTGGAGAAGCCGTAGATGGCGCCATTATGTCCAATCTCCTGCTGTCCATCCATGGTTCTGAGCGCGAAGCCGAGGCCAAAGGCCCGGCCTCCTGCCTGCGGCTCCCACATGGCACGAATCTGCCCGGGCGGAATGCCCAGAGCCACGCTGGCCCTATCAACGTCGAACAACGCCTCCAGGAATTTGCTGAGATCGAGCACCGTCGAGTAGAGACCGCCCGCAGGCGCTTCGCCAAGCTGGAAGCCTGGAGCGGCAAACGACAGTCCATCGTAGCTCCACATCTGCGCCTGCGCGAGCCGCCGTACCATCTCCGGACGAAGAGTAAAGGAACTGTCGCTCATACCCAGCGGGGCAAGTACCGTCTGGCGAAGATACTTGTTCCACGATTCTCTTGTGACGGTTTGGATGATATAGCCCACGGTGGCGACGCCCGCGTTCGAGTATTTGGTATGTGTGCCGGGCGGGTAAACCAGGCTGGTTTTGTTGAGGCTTTCGATGGTCGCGCGCAGGCTCGGTGAGGACGAATCGAAGTAATTTCCCAGGGGAGGTTCGCGCAGCAGCCCGGCGCGATGAGACATAAGTTCGCGCAGTGTGATCTCGCCTCCAAAGGGGTTGATGGGATGGAAGTCAGGGATATATCGTTTGACGGGAACATCGAGATTCAGCCGATTTTGTGCGACAAGCCGCATCGCCCCGATATCCGTGAAGAGTTTGGAGACGGAGCCTACTCGAACAACCGTGTGGGCGCTGGCTGGGCGCGTCCGGGCCAGGTCTTCATATCCAAATCCCTTTGCCCACACCACCCTGTCTCCATCCACCAGAGCGATCTCGATAGAAGGCAGCGCCTCGTTGTGAAGCTGAGCAGAAATCTCGGACTGTAACAGCGCGGCCACGCGTTCGTAATCGTGGCGGGGTGCAACGTTCTGGGCGGCTTTGCAGCCTACGAACGAAAGCGATGCGGCACACGCGAGAACCAAGGCCAACTTACTCATCAGAACCTCCATGCGCTGACCTGAAACTGAGCGGGAAACGGCGCCGCTGCACGTCACTGAATTGGCAGGTCGTGAATTGCTGCCGCGATCTCGCCCAGCGTCTGCCCAGCCACATCTTCGGGCTTTACCGATGCCGACCGCGGTTCGAGGTGGTTGAGGTAGAGCGCGAAGGATACGGGCTCGCCGCTGGTAGTCGTGGTGTAGCCAGCCAGGCCTTTACCGACAAGCATCATGCGTCCATTGAGCTTGTCCATCCCGCCAAAAGTACCGGTCTTGGCGAAGACCTGTCCCGCCGCCGGCGAGTTCGTCTGCACATCATAGAGCGTTCCGTCGCGGCCAAGAACGGGAAGAGCTGCGCGGAAGACGCTGAAATTCTTCTGCTTCGCCATGAATGCGAGATAGCGCGCAACGAAATCGGGTGTGAAGTAGGCGGAAATAGCTCCGTCCGCCCCGTCGCCCTGAGAAGCTCCGGAGGTGTCGAGTCCGCCGCCCGCCAGGAAGGCGCGTTCCAGCGAGAAACCAGACGCCTCAATATTGGTGGTTGCCTTTCCAACGAGCGCGCCGAGGATGTACGGCACCATGCTTGCATGCAGGTTTTGGCTGACCTTCAACGTAACTTTAATCTCCTGCGAAAGCGGAGCTGATACATGTTCGGCTACGCGGTACTCGTCGGTATAGAACTGGA
>JAJZNH010000808.1 GCA_021811745.1 Acidobacteriota bacterium | reverse complement strand
CTGGACTACGCCGTAGGTTTCAAAGCCGTCGGCGCTGGGGCCGACCGAGTCGCCGGCATTGTCGCCGGTGCAGTCGGCGATGACGCCGGGGTTACGGGCGTCGTCTTCTTTGACGTGGAAGACGATCTTCATGAGGTCGGCGCCGATGTCGGCAATCTTGGTGAAGATGCCGCCGGCCAGACGGAGGGTGGCGGCGCCGAGCGACTCGCCGATGGCGAAGCCGATGAAACAGGGCCCCGCATAACCGCCGGGAACAAAGAGGATGATGCTGAACATCATCAGCAGTTCAATGGAGATGAGCATCATGCCGATGCTCATACCCGATTTGAGCGGAACGGTGAAGGCACGATAGGCATTGCCGCCCAGAGCAGCCCAGGCGCCGCGGGAGTTGGCCAGGGTATTTACCCGAATGCCAAACCAGGCCACAAAATAGCTGCCGGCCATGCCTAGCACGCTGAAGGCGAGGATGATGACGACTCGCAGGGCGCTGAAGTGGAGCAGCACGGCGAAGTAGACGAGGATGACGACGGCAATAAAGGACCAGAGGAGGAGCAGGAATTTGCCCTGATTGATCAGATAGGTCTTGCAGGTCTCCCAGATCAATTGCGAGACTTCCTTCATCGCTTGATGGACCGGCAGGCCTTTGAGGTGGATATACATGAAGAGGCCGAAGAGCATCCCGAGCAAGCAAAAGAGCGGCCCGAACATCAGCAGGCTGTGGCCGTTGAAGCCGTTTGCCCCGAGGAAATGGACTTGCGTCAAGTCTGGAAGCTGGAGATTGGCTTCGCCCCCGACTTGCTCCGCAGGCGCAGCCAAAGCCGCGCCGCGACCGAGTAGGAACAGCGCCGAGCAGACGACGGTCAATCTTCCCCAGCGACGAGCGAAGCGGCTGGTGCTTTTAGGTGCGGGGATGGCTGCCTGGCAGCTTCGGGCGAAGAGATGGTGCGTGAGGGTAGCGCCGATACCGCAGCCCAGCGCGTGACGAGCGAAGAGCCAAGCTACCGCGAGCGCGAGCATGCTTGCGCCCAACAAAGAGTAGACCGAAATCTGCATTATCACAAATCCTCCGAACGCTTAAGGTTTGAAGCCGAAGACGAGTCCGAATCCGCAGGCCGAGGAGTCCGAGAATTGCATATTTTGGTACTCCGTGGATATGCAAGCGGAAGGCTATCATCCACACGCGCCGCTGTCGAGTGATTTGAGTCACGCAAGGCTCGAAAAATGGGCCGAAAGGGAAAGGCTGTGTTGGATGCTTGCATCGGGCCGGGCGAGGTGGGACGGAAGGGAAGCATGGCTCAGCGGTGAGGCTCCCGGGCGAAGATGGACGAAGACCGGGAGGTGTAATTTACTGTCGAGAGGAGGTTATGGGCTGCGCTATGAACTCTTCGGTACTGCTGACTCCCCGGCAAGCCGCGGCAAAGTTGGGGATGAGCTACCCCGCGCTGAAGCACTGGATCCTGGCCGGGCGCTTGCGCACGGTGAAGACGCCAGGAGGACACCACCGCATACCGCTGGATGAGCTGGAAGAGTTTTTGCCCACGTCGCCAGCACGGCTGGGAACAACCCGCATCAGCGGTCGAAACCAGTTACGAGGCGTGGTGGCCGAGATCAGCATGGAAGGGCTGCTGGCCAAGGTGGTGCTCGCTGTGGGGAATCAGCGGGTGACCGCCATCATCACGGCCGATGCAGTGCGCGAATTGGACCTGAAGCCCGGCGACGCCGCGGTGGCCCTGATCAAGGCTACGGAAGTGATGATCGGACGGCCATAAAGCGCTCCGGCAGGATGGGGCAGGGCTTGCCTGGGACGACGTTTCTGACGGGGCTTGGGAGTTACTTGGGTTAGAGCTCGGAGTCAGGCTGGGGTGTGCGCTTGCGCAGAGCTAGCCATGCGCCGAGGGAGTAGCCAACCAGCGCCGCAGCCGGCCATGTGCCCAGGAAAGGCCCGTCGTTGTCGATCAGTCCGCTGGGGCTGGGGACGCTCAAGAAGGTGCGCGTGATCTTTTCGGTGGCTCCACATTGGAGGCACTGATTGGGGCCGGTGGGCATGTCCAGAACCCAGAGGCTGATGATGAGCATCCAGATCAGGCCCAGGAGCCAGACCGCAGTGGCCATCTCGTCGGGGCGAATGCGAGCCACGAGCAGGCCTACCACCAAGGGAATAGCGATGGAGAGGAGAAGGATAAACCATTGCGAAACACCCGTGGGATTGATGGCGTAGCCTACGAGCATGAGAGCAAGCCAGGACGCTAGCGCCAGCACGGCGTGAATGAAGAACCATGCCGCCTGCCAGATGAGTCTCGATACGCTGTCCTGCTCATCGCCTTCAAGGAAAGAATCAATTTTCACGGCTGTCCCCCCATCGTTGTTCACTTAACCATACTATCGGCACAGCTCAGCGGTCACGGGGAACAATTGGGTGCGAGCGGGGGGCAGGGAAGAGAGGTGAGCGGCAAAGCCCGGGCCGTACAATGAGGAACATGCTGATAGAAGGGATTTTTGCCGCCGTAACGACGCCGTTTTATCCCGATGAGGGCGTGTATTTCAAGAAACTTGAGGCGAACATGGCCCGCTACTCCCGCAGCCTGCTGGCGGGGATGGTGGTTCTGGGTTCCACGGGCGAGGCCGTGATGCTGGACGATACCGAGTCGCGCGAGGTGCTGCGGGTAGCGGCCGAGGCGACGGCTTCGGAGAAGGTGCTGATTGCCGGTGTGGGCCGAGACAGCGTGAAGGGGACGGTGGAGTTAGCCGAGGCGGCAGCCGGATTCCAGTACGATGCAGTGCTCGTGCGCACGCCGCACTACTATGCCGGGCAGATGTCGACTGCGGCGGTGCTACATTATTTTCGCAGCGTGGCCGACCAATCGCCGCTGCCGGTCATGCTCTACAACATTCCCAAGTGTGTTCCGTACCAGATTCCGGTGGAGGTAGTGGCGGAGCTGGCGCAGCACCCGAACATCATCGGCATCAAGGATTCGAGCGGCGACGTGGAGAGGATTCGCGCCCAGGTGGACTTGACGCGCAACGGGCCGCGGCGGACGGTGACGGTGACGCCGGTCTTTGAAGCCGTTACGGGGCGCATGTTGGCGAGCAAGCCGGAGCCGACGGGGGCGTTTGTCTCCGCCGGGGAACTGGCGGGAGGCGCGGCCCTGGCGACGGCCCCACCGGGGATCGCACTCAAGACGCGCAGCAAGGAGGTGGGGTTCCAGGTGCATTGCGGGTCGGCAAGCGCGACGTTGCCCGCGCTTGAGGCCGGCGCGTCGGGCGCCATTCTTGCCTTTGCAGCCTGTGCTCCCCAGGCCTGCCAAGAGGTGTATCAGGCATGGAAGGACCATGATCTGAAGCTTGCCGAAGAGAAGCAGAGGAGGATCGCGGGGGCCAATCAGCGCATTGTGGGCGCGCTGGGAGTTCCAGGGCTGAAATACGCCTGCGACTACAACGGGTACTACGGCGGGCGCGCGCGGGCGCCGCTGCTGCCGCCGACGGCGGAGATCAAAGCGGAGATTGAGGGGCTGCTGGCCGAGATCCGGAACTAGCTCAGATATGGGACTCTCTCGCGAGGCTTTCGGCTCAGCCAGGGAAGCCCTGGAGAACCGTTGAATTGGTCAAAAAGCCACCAAGGCAGTAGCTAATCTACCACCTTGTGTAGTAGATCTACCACCTTGTGTAGTAGATTAGCTGCCGATATGGCCAAGCGATCACCCGGGGACCGAATCGAACTGGTTTATGGCTCGCTCGACATGCTGATCCTGCGCACCTTGCGCTGGGGCCCGAACCACGGGCATGGCATTGCCAAGTTCATTGAGCGCATGTCGGAAGAGGCTCTGAAAGTGGAACACGGGTCTCTGTATCCCGCCCTGCAGCGCCTGCAGCTGGAGGGCGGGATCACGGCAGAGTGGGGCGTCTCGGAAAACAAGCAGCGGGCCAAGTATTACCGGCTCACGGCAAGAGGGCGGAGTCAGTTGGCCGCCGAGACGTCTCGCTGGGAGCGCTTTGTGCGAGCGATCACCGGGGTTCTGCGGCCGGCCGAATCCGAGGAAACGTCATGAGCTGGCGGCGCGAGCTTTCGAAACTTGGCGCGATGTTCCGGCGGCGGAAGCTGGCTGAGGATCTCCATGCTGAGATGCGCTCCCATCTCGAGATGGAAGAGCGCGAGAACGCCGTGAGGGCCAGAGGTTAGCGGCGCGGGGCGCGCCGTTGATATACCTAGAAAGCAAATAGTGATATACTATTGATATATCATGGAAGGGGTCCATGCGAACCCTCATTGACATACCGGACAAGGATTTCAAACTGCTCAATGCCATTGTGAAGCGGTTGGAGATTTCCCGCGCGGAGTTTGTACGCCGGGCGATTCGAACGGCGCTGGCTCCTTACCGGAAGACGATGAATCATGAAGCGTTCGGACTGTGGGCGAGCCATCCTGAGGATGGTCTGGAGTACCAGGAGAGGATGCGGGCGGAATGGTAGACACGCCCGTGTTGTTCGATACCAACATTCTGATCGATTACCTCAGCTCCCGTCCCCAGGCCCGCATTGAACTGGACCGATCCTCCGACCGCGCCATTAGCGTCATCACCTGGATGGAGGTGATGGCCGGTTCAACCCCGGCTGACGAGAATCAAACCCGTGCGTTTCTGCTCAACTTTCACACGTTGGCTCTCACGTCTGAGATTGCAGAACGCGCGCTTCAAATCCGCCGCGCGCGCAAGATCAAGCTGCCGGATGCGGTGGTGCAGGCAACGGCTGAAGTCTCAGGCCGAACTCTGGTCACCCGCAACATCCGCGATTTCCCTGCCGGCGCCGCCGGAGTGAGAATTCCTTATCCTCTGTGACTGGCTGGGTGGCCGGCTGGAAGGTACGGATCTGCGCCTGGTATGGAAGGATAGAGCGCAGCCCGACCGCCGGCTCTTACCATGCGTTTGCTTCACTAGCGGTTGGAGCGAAGCGTTAGCGCATTGTGGGCGGATTGGGAATCCCAGGGCTAAAATACGCTTGCGGTTTCAATGGGTTCTACGGCGGGCGGGCACGAGCGGCACTGCTGCCGCCAACAGCGGAGATCAAAGCGGAGATCGAGGGGCTGCTGGCCAAGATTCGGAATTAACGTAGTGCGTCAGAAGAATTGGCCATTATTCATCTTCAAATGACTTTTCTCACTCGGGTTTCTTCTTACGCCCCCTTGTGGGGGCTGGGCGGTTGAATTCGCCACCTTTCCCCAGGCTTGCGCTTGGGGCTACCATCTTTCGCCCGCTAAAGCGGGCTTGCTGGGAGGAAATGAGAATATGCGCTCTTGGTCCGTTCGGACGGTCTTTTGTCTCCTCGGTCTTGGGGGGCTCGGTCTGGCTCGCGCCATGGCAGCCGTCAAGCTGCCCTCGCTTTTCAGCGACAACATGGTGCTGCAAGCGAACGCGCAGGACCCCGTCTGGGGAACGGCCGATCCGGGCGAAGCGATCGCCGTCACGGTGGGAGACGTGCACGCCAGCACCACGACGGACCGGGCAGGGAACTGGAAGCTGGAGATCGGTCCGCTGCCACCGGGAGGCCCGTTC
>JAJZNH010000967.1 GCA_021811745.1 Acidobacteriota bacterium | reverse complement strand
GGAAGATCGCCAAAGGAAATGTCGATGCGCTCGGGATCGATCTGCGCACCGGAGTTGCCGATGGCGGCGACGATGCGTCCCCAGTTGGGATCGCAGCCGGCCCAGGCGGTTTTGACCAGCGGCGAACGGGCGATGGCCGTGGCCACGCGCAGGGCATCGGCATCGGTGGCCGCGCCCTCGATGCGCAGCTCGACCATGTGACTGACGCCCTCGCCGTCGGCGACCATCTGCCGGGCCAGAGAGGCGCACACCTCATTCAAGGCGGCGGCGAAGGCCGAGTCGCCGGGGCCGATAGAGGCGCCAGAGGCTCCAGAGGCAAGCAGTAGAACGGTGTCGTTGGTCGAGGTGTCGCCATCGACGGAGATGCGGTTGAAGCTGGTTTCGACGGCATCGTTCAGATAGCCGGCAAGGACAGAGGGCGCGATCTCCGCGTCGGTAAGGACGTAGGCGAGCATGGTGGCGTGGGGCACGAGCTGCGGGTAAAGCATGCCAGCGCCTTTGGCGAAGCCGGCGATGCGGATCTCGGCCGGGGCGCCAGCGGGAGTGGCACCATGGGCGGTGGCCACGGCCAGATCCATGTGGGCAAAGGCGGTCTTCTCGACTGTGTCGGTGGTGAGAATGGCCTGCGCGGCCTGAAGGAAGTGAGCGGAGCCGGAGCCGAGACCGGCGGCAACGCCGGGCAGAGCGGCGATGAGCTTTTGAGCCGGTAGCGGAATGCCGATGATGCCGGTGGAAGAGGGAATGACCTCCTCAGGGCGGCAATCGAACTGGCGCGCCGCGGCGGCGCAGGTGGCGCGGGCGGCGTCAAGGCCAGCCTGGCCGGCGGCGCAGTTGGCGTTGCCGGCGTTGATGGCGGCCACGCGCACCTTGCCACCGGTGGCACGCAGATGCTCCTTGCCCACGTGCACGGGCGCGGCGGTGACTCGGTTGGCGGTGAAGACGGCGGCGGCACTGGCCGGAGCATCGGCCACGATGAGAGCGAAGTCGGGCCGGCCGCTGATTTTCAGGCCAGCCGTGGCGGCGGCGAAGCGGAAGCCGCGCGGAATGAGGAAACTGGAAGATTCAGTCATTGGGGTTGAGCGCAACATCTTCACTGTAGCAGGTGCGCGAAAGGTGGGAATGGGTGGATCGTGGCTTAACTTGCAGGAGATTTTCCCTCAGCAGCGAAGGCCCGCATGGAAGCTGCTGGATTGGCGAGCGGGATGAGACTCGTACCCTGCGAACTGACCAGGCGTCCCCGTCTCCGGCTTCGCGGGACGTATTTGGTTCAGATAAGCTGGGAGATGTGAGCGGAGAATCCCCGAGTCAAGCAGTAACAAGAGAGGACAGCGACGGAACGTTTCTGGATCTGCGCCATGTGAACGTGGCGCGGGGCGAGCGCGTGGTTCTGCACGATGTGAACCTGACGATCCGCACCGGGGAACACGTGGCCATTCTGGGACCCAACGGGTGCGGAAAATCGACGCTGATCCTGACCATGACCTGCCAGATCTATCCCATGGTGCGGCCGGGGATGGCTGTGCGCATCTTCGGACGAGAGCGCTGGGACCTGACCGAGCTGCGGCAGCATTTTGGCGTGGTGACGGCAGGAGGGATGGGCGCGGAACTGCCGGGACAACGAACCGCTGTGACCACGGGGTTGGACGCGGTGATCGCGGGGTTCTTTTCGGCTTCGACGCTGTGGCCAAATCTGCATGTGACCGAAGAGATGCGCAGGCGGGCCTGGGAGGCGCTGGAACGCATGGAGGCCACGCAACTGGCGAAGCAACTGGTGGGCACCATGTCGGCCGGTGAGCAACGGCGGATTATGATCGCGCGGGCACTGGTGCACCGGCCCCGGCAACTGCTGCTGGACGAGCCCTCCAACGCGCTGGACCTGGCCGCGCAAAGGGAGCTGCGCGAGACCCTGCGGCGGCTGGCCCGCGAAGGCACCGGGCTGGTGCTGGTGACGCACCACCTGAGCGACATTCTGCCGGAGATTGACCGCATTATATTGATGCGGGGCGGCCGGATTGTGGGCGACGGGCAGAGGGAAGACCTGTTGACCGAGGAGCGGCTGAGCGATCTGTTCCGGACGCTGGTGCGGATCGGGCGGGATGATGGGTGGTTGCATAGCTGGTAAGTGTGGTCCGGCGGCAGAGTGCGCGAGCGCGCGAGTTTCGCCGGAGCCCGATGCGTAATAAAGCGCAGTAGCTGATAATGGAATGAGGCGCCTATTTTCAAATGAGTCTGAAAGCACAGTTAGAAGCCGTAATTTATGCCTCCGAGGAGCCGGTAACCCTGGCCCAACTCGCCGCCCTTTTTGCGGACGAGGCCCTGGAGTGGAAGGCGGAGCAGGAAGCGGCGCGCGCCGCGGAAGCTGAGCAAAATGCTCAAGAATCTGACGCGTCCGCCCAAGAATTGCCGCTGCTGGGCGAGGAGTTCAAGCGCGCTGAAACGGACGAGGCCGCTGCTACCGCAGCGGTTGAGTCAGCGGCGGAGCCAGAGCTAGCCGGGGCGGAGGGAAAAGAGGCAGACGGCGGGAACGCCGAGACAGCTTCCGAGGCAAATCCCGAAGCTGGACCGGAACCGGCGGACGGGTCAGATCCCTCCGTCGAAGCAGGTCAGGCAGAGGAGGAGGCCAAGGCCGACGCCAAACGTCAGGCCCGGCAGCGTGACCGCGAGGTGCGCGCCGTCCTGCGCCAACTGCTTGATGAGCTGACCGCGGAGTACGCCGTGAGCGGCCGCGGCGTGGAGATTCGAGAGATCGCGGGCGGGTTCCGCATGGCTACCAAGCCTGAGTTCCACGACGCGGTGCGCGCATTCATCAAGAGCCTGAAACCGCCGCTCAAACTCTCGCTGCCCGCGCTGGAAACCCTGGCGGTGATCGCCTACAAGCAGCCTGTAACCGCACCCGAAGTAAACGAGATTCGAGGCGTGGATTCGTCGGGTGTTTTTGGGTCGCTGATGGCGCGCAAGCTGATCGCGACAGCCGGACGCAAGCCGGTGATCGGCCGGCCCATCTTATACAAGACCACGCGCGAGTTTCTGCTGCGCTTCGGGCTGAAGGATGTGTCGGAACTGCCCTCGATGGAAGAGTTCGAGAAGATGGCGACGGCCGAACTCGAAGAGCCGGAGGTCGTGGCCGAGGGAGAATCCGCCGAAGAGATCAACCAGGAATTGAGCCAGGAACTGGACGCGTCGAGAGACGGCGAACAGGCCGTGGGCACAGCGAAAGAGAACCTGCCGGAAGAGACGGGAGAAGCGGTCGAAACCGGACAAACCACCTCCGAAGCCGCTCCGGCCGCGCCTCTGGCCGGCGAGTAAGTGGAAACGGAGATTTTCCCTATGAGCAGCAAAACGGAAGAGACCGGCGAAAAGCAGATCCGGGCCAAAGCCTCGCCGAAGGCCAAAGAATCCGCAGCAAAGAAGAGCAGTACGAGCGCAAAGAGTAAAGCTGCGAGCACGAAGAAGACTGCGAGCATAAAGAGCAAAGCTGCGAGCGGGAAGAAGAAGGCTCCAGCCAGCAAGGCGGAGGCTCCGTCAACAAAGACGAGAAAGGCGAAGGCCAAGGAAACAGCAGAGTCCGCCGCCAACAACAAAGCCGGCAGTGCCTTTGTTGATCCGATTGGAGACGTGAGTGACGGAGAGGCGCAGTTTGCGGCCGGCACTGAAGTTCATCCCGAGGCGCAAGCCCAGATGGACGCATACCGGGCCGAGACTGAGGTTGAGGCTGCAGACGGAACCCTGGAAGCGAGGGGACGCTCAACCCAAAGCGCCGCAGAGGAACTGCCGGCGAGCGCCCAGTTGGCGCCGGAAGAGAGCGCCGAGAACAGCGAAGACGAGGCCGAGGCGGATCGAGAGCCGGGACCACCAGCCAGGCTCGAACGCCTGCAAAAGATTTTGTCGCAGGCCGGGGTGGCCAGCCGCCGTCACGCCGAGGAGATGATTCTTGCAGGCCGAGTGATGGTGAACGGCCAGGTAGTCACACAACTCGGTTCCAAGGCTGATCCCGCGCGCGACCACATCCGTGTGGACGGCAAGCTGCTCCACGGCGCCGAGCGCCATCGCTACTTCATCCTCAACAAACCCAAGGGGTATGTGACCACGGTCAGCGATCCCGAAGGGCGGCCCACGGTGATGGAGTTCTTTACGAAGATGCGCGAGCGGCTCTATCCGGTGGGGCGGCTGGACTACCAGAGCGAAGGGCTGCTGCTCATGACCAACGACGGCGAGTTGGCCAACCAGTTGAGCAAGGCCGGTTCCGGCGTGGAAAAGACTTACCTGGTCAAGGTTGCCGGCCAACCCACCGAAGAAGAGCTGGAGCGGTTGCGCGGCGGGGTGGTCATCGAGCGCGGCCAGACAGGCTCGCCCAGAGTGCGCACCGCGCCGGCGCAAATCCGCCAGATCCGCGAGGGCGACAATCCATGGTATGAAGTTGTGCTCATCGAGGGCCGCAACCGCGAGCTGCGCAAGATGTTCTCGGCTATCGGGCACTTTGTGGAGAAGATTCGCCGCGTGGGCTTCGGTCCGCTGGAGCTGGACCTGGAACCAGGCAACTTCCGCGAACTGACTCCGGACGAAGTGGCGGTGCTGCGGTTGACGGCCGAAGGAAAGCTTAAGCCCAAGCCGATGCGGACCGGTTCCCGATCGACGGGTGGCGGGCAGCGACGGCCAAAGACCGCGAATAGACCGCCGCAAGGAACCGGCTATGCAGCTCGGCCCCGGTTCGCCCAGCAACGGCCCCCGCGCGAAGGGAAACCGCCGCGGAAAGAACGTGGCCCGCGTGGCCAAAGCGAGTGGGAGCCGCGGGAACGGCGCTTGGGCGGAGACGCTGAGGACCGGCAGCCCCAGCGCGGCGCGAGACCTGGCTTTCGCAGGCCGCAGAGCGAGTGGACCAATGATAAACCGAAGTTCAGCGGTCAGCGGAGCGAGCGGTTTGGCAAGCGCGAAGGATTCGGCGGACGGGAAGGATTCGGCAAACGCGAAGGATTCGGCGGACGGGAAGGACTTGGCAAGCGCGAAGGATTCGGCGGACCGGAAAAGAAACGCCCAGCCGGAAGGACCGGACGATTCGGCGCCAGGCCGGCAGAGCGGCGGCCATTCCGCGATCAACCGGAGTCCGAGGCGGGGCCACGGAAGAACTTCGAGCGGCAGGGATTTGCGGGCCGGCCACAGCGGCAAGATCAAGAGGCCAGCTTCGAGGAGAGGCCACGCAGAACCTTCCGGCCTCGCATCGATCGGCCGGCGGTCGATCGGCCGGAGTTTGAACGGCCCGCGCGCCCGGCAAAGCGGTTCGGTCAGGCTCCGGGAAAACCGTTCGGCAAGGGGCCCGGCAAAGGCCGGACTGGCGGAGCCTCGGGCAGAGGATGGAATCAGACGAGCGATCGAAGCACAGGCAGGCGGGAGGGTTCCGCACCGACATTCCGCGGCCAAGGCAATCGCGGGACCGGCGCGAGGCGCAGCGGTCCGCGCCCGCCGGGCAAACCGTGGGGCGGGAAACGGCGCGGGTAGAGGCTTGTCCAGCGTGCCTTGACAGGCTCCGCGAAGGATTGGCGAGCCTGGTGCTATCTACTGGATCGG
>JAJZNH010000557.1 GCA_021811745.1 Acidobacteriota bacterium | reverse complement strand
AGCTGCCTTGAAGCGCAATCCTTACGCTCGTCTGCCGTTTCCTGAGCTGGCTACCGAGTTCACGCGCAGCCTCAAAGACCCTGCCGCATCGACGCATCGGGTACCGCCGGCCCGGCGTCTAATATCGAGAGAGATGTCTGACGCGCTCTATCTGAGTCTTTGGTATCCCAATTTGCGTCTGGCGGCGCTTGCTGACAAGCTGACCGCCGTGCTGTCCGCCTTTGGCGCGCACGGCGGCGAGCCGCTGGTCTATGCCGCCACCGTCTGGCCCGTAAACTGGAGCGAGGCGCCGATCTTTGAGCGCGTCTGGGGCCGGATGGCGCCGCCGCCTGGCCGCGGCCCCGAGCGCGCGCCGCATGTTGGCGCAGAGCCGCGGCAGGCCGTCGAGGAGGCCCTGGAGCTGCTCCACGACGACTACGCCTACGAATTTCAGATCCGGTGGAACCTTTGGGAGCTGGAGACGGCTCCCGGCTTCGACGCCCGCTGGGCCAGAGCTCCGCGCCTGGTGCGCGTTACCGGCTTCGGGCCGCTCTTTGACCAAGGTGTCTACGAGCAGGAGGGCCACATCCGCGTGGACTTCGGTTCCGACGCGCCCTTCCTCGAGGAAGATGCAGAGATGGACGCTACGTCGGCCCGCCATGTGGAGGAAAATGTCCGACAGCTCGTCGAACTGACCCAGGCCGTTGAAAGAGATTCAGGCGCCACGGCGCGTCTCCTGTGGAGCGAGCTGGGAGAGAGCCTTGCCCAGCGGCTGGCGGCGCGGCTGGGAATGAGGAACTAGAGCGTGCGATTGATGATCGGGCGCATTCGGAAGCTGTTGGTTGGAACCGGAATCCTACTGGTGGTGGTTTTGGCCGCTTTTCTTGGCATCTCCAAATGGAAAGCCACATTCATTCACCGCGATTTGCCCAGGCAGCTGGGTATTAACATTCAACAGGAGTCGAACGGCGTCACGTACACGCAGGCGCATGCCGGCCACATCCTATTCAAAATTCACGCGTCCCGGGTCGTCCAGCTGCGCGACAGCCGCGCCCTGCTCCACGATGTGAGCATCGAATTCTACGGACCAGACGGCAAGCGCACCGACCGTATTGAAGGCGACGCATTCGAGTACGACCAGAAGACAGGTGTTGCCGTTACCTCTGGCCTTGTTTCGATGACCCTGGCGGGGCCTCTCAGTCCGCACGCGGCGCCGGGGTCGCTTTCCACAGCGAGACCGCACAACAAGCAGCGGGCTTCGGCCGGGCAAAATGCCACAGGGGGCAAGATCCACGTCCAAACCAGCGGATTGACCTTCAATGAAAAGACCGGCGTGGTCACCACTACCCAACTGGTGAATTTCTCCCTCAGCCAAGGCAGCGGCAGCGCCGTGGGAGCGCTCTACAACCCAAAGCAAGGTTACCTGGTGCTCGACCGCACCGTTCAGCTCACCACGCGGCGCAACGGTCAGACGGTGGTGATCCACGCTCGCCACGCAGAGTTTGAGCGCGATGCGCGCTTGTGCACGCTGCTCGCCGCCTCAGCCGATTCCAGCGATGGACAGGCGACGGCGGCCACCGCCAAGATCTTCTTCCGCGAGGACGGCTCGGCGATGCGTCTGGACGGGTCAGGCGGGTTCACGTTGACCACCGCGCACGGCGCCCACATGGCCGCGCTCTCCGGAACCATGGATTTCACGGAGCACAATCAACCCCGCGGCGGTTATCTTCAGGGCGGCGTCACGATGGATGCGGTGAGCCCAGGCCGTACGCTGCACGGGACCTCGCCCACCGCGCGCCTTGCATTCACCTCTCAGGGCGAGCTGCGCTCCGCGCAACTGGAGCGAGGCGTGGAGTTGCGCACCGAGGAACAGGAACAGCCAGTGGCGGGCGCCCCCGCCTCCGCACGGCAACTCGTGCGCCATACCTGGCGATCACCGGTCGCCGACATCGAATTCCGCGACGGCACCGGCGGGCGCATTGAGCCATCCTCCATTCGCGGCTCGGGAGGCGTGACCGTCACTACCCAAACCCGCACCGGAGACGAGCCGCCATCGTCCACAAGCCTTGCAGCCGATCAGGTCACCGGCGCATTTGGCGCGAATTCCACGCTCACCGCGCTCACAGGCGTGGGTCACGCCCGGATGGAGACAACCACGGCTACTGGAACCTGGCAGACGGCGACCGCCGACCGGCTGGTGGCGCATTTCGCGGCGGTGGAAGCGGCTCGATCCGGGAAGAGCCCGGCATCCCGCCCGGCTGGGCCAGAGCAGATGCAGTCGGCGCAACTCGATGGGCACGTCGTCCTCCTCGATCAGCCCACCGCCCGCCCTGGCGCCCAGCCCCAGACACCTATGCGGGCTACCGCCGGCCGCGCAGACTATGACGGCGCAGCCGCGCGGCTACACCTCACGCTCGCCCCCCGCGTCCAGGACGGAGATATACAGCTCTCGGCAACCACCATCGACATAGCGCAGGATTCCGGAGACGCATTCGCTCACGGAAACGTGAAAGCTACCTGGATCTCGACCGATGGCGGCGCAGCTAGCGGCACGCAGGGTGGAGCATTGTTGGATGGGCAGGGTCCGGCGCACGTTATCGCCTCCCAGGCCCAACTCGATCGGGCCAGGGACGAGGCCACATTCCGCGGTCATGTGCACCTATGGCGCCAGAACAACTCCGTTTCCGGCCCCCTGGTCGTCCTTGATGACCGCAATCAAACGCTGACCGCGACCAGCACGGATCCCGCCGATCCCGTACGGCTGGTGCTGGTAAGCACAGCCGGTCCCACGCGCCAGGAAGCGGGCCGACGGACCGGCCAGGGATCGAAAGCGAAGGAAACGGCGAAACCGGCCGCGCCTTCCGTGGTCCGCGTGCGGGGCGGCAGCCTCTGGTACTCCGGCGTTCAGCACAAGGTGGTGATGCGCGGCGGCGCTCTGGGCCAGGTCTTCGCCGAGATGACAGCGGCGACCTCCATCTCCAACGAAGTGGAGTTGCTGCTGGTCCCGTCTTCCAATCGCGCTACGGCCAGCAACGCCCAAACCCAGGTTGACCGCCTCACTGCCACCGGCCACGTGGCGCTTACTCTCCAGGACCGGCACGCTACCGGCCAGCGGCTGATCTATACCAACCGGACGGGCGATTACGTGCTGACCGGAACTCCGGCCGCTCCGCCGCGTATGACCGATCCCCAATACGGCAGCGTCACTGGCAAGGCTTTGATTTTCCATAGCCGCGATGATAGCGTCAGTATCGAAGGCGGCGGACGCGAGACCACCACGGAGACCTCCGCACCTAAGTAATCGCGGAAGTGCACGCCTGAGAGCTAAATGGAAACACTGATCGCCGAGGGAATCAGCAAAGCATACAAGGGACGGCAGGTCGTGCGCGGGGTCAACCTGAAGATCTCCCGTGGCGAGGTCGTGGGACTGTTGGGACCGAACGGCGCCGGCAAGACCACCAGCTTCTACATGATCGTGGGCCTGGTGGCGCCCGAGAGCGGTCATGTGCGCGTGGACGAGACCGACATCACGGAGCTGCCGATGTATTTACGTGCGCGCAGCTTTGGCATCAGCTACCTGCCCCAGGAGCCCTCGGTTTTCCGCAAGTTGACCGTGGAGGAGAATATCCTGGCCGTGCTGGAGGCGCAACCCCTTGACGTACGGGAACGCCGTGCCCGTACAGAGCGGCTCATCAACCACCTCAACCTGGGTCACATCCGATCCACGCGCGGCTTTGCCCTCTCGGGCGGCGAGCGCCGCCGTGTGGAGATTGCCCGCGCCCTTTGCATCCAACCCAATTTCATCCTCCTCGACGAGCCCTTCAGCGGCATCGACCCCATCGCCGTCCTGGAGTTGCAGAAGATTATCTTCAACCTGAAAGCCGAAGGCATTGGCGTCCTGATCACCGACCACAACGTACGCGAAACACTAAGCGTCACCGACCGAGCCTATATCATTGCTGAGGGGCGAATCTTCCGCGCCGGAACACCCCACGAACTGGGCAACGATGTGGAGGTGCGGCGCGTCTACCTGGGCGAGGGGTTCTCGCTGGGATGAAAGGTTTTGCACGGCCGCGTGCGCCGAAGGATATTGGGCCCCGGCTGTCAATTCTCTAAAAATAGACCGGGGCGGGCGCGCGAGGCATTGATACTGGAGTGGATCGTTGCCCAATCCGGGACGAGTGTCTCGAAGCGCGACATTTTTCTCGTGAGGGCATAGCCCTCACGATTACACTCACATTGAGTCCAACCGAGAATGAGTTCCATTTATGGCGCTGCTGCAACCCAAATTGAGCCTCAAAGTGGCGCAACGCCAGGTCCTCACACCGGGCCTGATGCAGATGGTCAGCGTCCTGGCCCTGAACAAGCTGGAACTGAAGGAGATGATCGATGCCGAGATGGTGGAGAATCCCGTCCTGGAAGAGATTGACGAATCGGTTCCGATGCTGGATGAAGTTGCCAGTCGCGAAGAGCGTCTGGAACGCAGCGCCGAGGAAACCGCGTCCCCACCCAAGGATGTCTTCAGCGAGATCGATTTTGGCTCCTACTTTCAGGAGTATCTCGATCCCGGCTATCGGACGCAGCCAGAGTTCGAGGAGAGCGAGAAGCCCTCATTCGAGAACTTCCTCTCTAGTCCCACCACTCTTTCCGATCACCTGGCGTGGCAGTTGGGAGCTTTGAGCGTCGAACCGGCGCTGCGCGAGGCAGCGGAGTTCGTGATCGGCAATCTCGGCGAGGATGGATATCTGGCCGCCAACGAAGAGGAGCTGGCGGCGGCCTTCTCCCCGTCTTCAGGGGAGAACGGCCACCAGCCTGACCAGGATCTCCTGCTCGAGCGCATTCGCCGCGCCATTGACCTGGTGCAGCACCTTGATCCCGCCGGCGTCGGGGCCAGGGATCTCCGCGAGGGCCTTCTTCTTCAAATCGCTGCCCAGCAGGACGAGTTCGGCCATCTCTACGTGAAGCACCCGGCCGAGCCCTCCGAGGATCCTCACGGGGCCTTTCGCGCCCAAGCCGAAGAGCGCCTCGATGAGCGGCGCCGTTGCATGGAAATTGCGACGCGGATTGTCGACCGTCACTTGCCGCTGTTGCAGAAGCGGGACCTCAAAGACTTGGCGCGCGCAGTCCAGGTCACTCCCGAAGAAGCGCACGCCGCGGTCGAGTTCATTCGCACCCTCGATCCGCGCCCAGGGCGCATGTACAACCGCGAGCAGACTCGCCTGATAGAACCCGACGTGTTCTTTGTCAAGCGCGGCGATGAGTGGACCGTCAGCATGAACGAGGAGGACTTGCCCAGCCTGCGCCTCAGCCAGCGCTACCGCCGCATGCTGGTTTCCGAGAGCACGGACAAAGAGGTCAAGGATTACGTCAAGGAGCGATTCCGCTCTGCCCTCCAGCTCATGCGCAACATAGCCCAGCGCAAGAGCACGATTCTGCGCACGTGCGAAGTCATCGTGCGCCGCCAGAGAGATTTTCTTGAGAACGGCTTGGAGGCCCTCCACCCCATGATGATCAAGGAAGTGGCCGAGGAGATCGGCGTCCACCCCTCCACAGTCAGCCGCGCCGTCGCCAACAAGTAGATCGG
>JAJZNH010000500.1 GCA_021811745.1 Acidobacteriota bacterium | reverse complement strand
AAGCCGCCGAACAAATCCCGCTGCAAAACCTCGTTGTGCACTTGGGCGAACAGGCGGACACGTGGTCTCCGCGCACCATCGAGAATGCGCTTACCGCTCTCGAACACCTCGGCGTCTTTGCCCGGCCCCTGGGAGTCAAGCTTCTGGTGGAGAACCTGCTGAGCGAGCCCACCACTCCCGAGCACCTGATGCTCATCCTGGCGATGGGCCACCTGGACAACGTAGGCGTCTGCCTGGACCTGGGGCATGCACACATTACGGTTGGTGTGGCCGCGGCGATCGCCACCCTGAGCAGCCGCATCGTCTCCGTCCACGTTCACGATAACTACGGCGTCAAGGACGAGCACCTGTGGCCCGGCGCGGGCTCCATTGATTGGGCTGCCACGGCCCCTGCGCTCCAGGCGCTCGCGGTTCCTCCGGCCACCGTCCTCGAGATCAACTACAGCCTTTACGAACCGCCCTCCGCGATCCCCGCGCAGGTCGAGCAGGCTTTTGCGCGCTTGGCGTGAGATTCAGCGGCGCTCCTTCAACTCTTGCTCCGTAGGGGTTGTACTCCCAATGCGATAGCGGGCCGCGTCTGCCCATAGCCGGTCACCTCTTCAAAGGCGTGTGCGAGTTGGAGAACGCTGAAGTCCTGCTTGTCACGGCCTACGATCTGGAGGCCCACGGGCAGTCCTTCTGGCGTGAACCCGGCGGGCACAGAAACCGCTGGATTGCCTGTGGCTGAGATGTACCAGCAGGATTTCATCCAGTCAATGTAGTTTGTGAATCGAACGCCCTCGATCTCCGCGGGATAGGGGATGGAAAGATCGAACGGCGGCGTTTGTACGGTGGGCAGAATGAAGTATTCATAGCGCGCAACAAATTCCTGGAACCGCCGCCAGAGTTGCGTGTGCGCGGCCTCGGCGCGCGCAAGGTCGGCGCCGGTGAGCCGCAGGCCACGCTCGATCTCCTCGCGCAACGTGTCCTTGAAGGTGTTAGGGTGTTGGGCATAGAGCGCGCTATGCCTGGTGGCCGCTACCCATGCGCGCAGGATACGGAAGGAGATTTCAGCGGGGGAAAAATCCGGTTCATCCTGCTCCACGATACAACCCAGCGCGGCGAACGTGGCGCGATGCCGATCGACCACCGTGCGCATCCGCGCATCGAAAGGCACGCCGCCGAGGTCACCGAACCAGGCAATCCGCACGCCTTTGAAGCTGCGTTCCAGGGGACGGGCGAAAAGTTCTCCCTGTTCGTTGAGCGCGAGCGGATCGCGTGCATCGGGCCCGGCGATCGCGCTCAGGCCGAGGGCCAGGTCTTCCGCGGAGCGAGCCATGCAGCCTGAGACGTTGAGCGTGGACCATGCCAGCGGTGCTTTGGGATCGGGCACGCGGCCGATCGAGGGCCTGAAACCGACCACGTTGCAGAAAGCCGCGGGATTGCGCAGTGATCCGCCGACATCGGTGCCGGTGGCGAGCGGAGCCATGCCGCAGGCCAACGCGACGGCCGAGCCGCCGGACGATCCGCCGCAGGTCTTGGTTAAGTCGTAGGGGTTGCGGGTAGCCCCGAAGAGGGTGTTAAACGTCTGCGACCCGGCCCCGAATTCGGGCGTGTTTGTCTTGCCAATCACGATAGCGCCTGCGCGCTGCATTCGCTCCACGAGGAGATCGTTTTCGGCGGGCAGGTAATCCCGGAAGAGCGGCGATCCGAAGGTGGTACGGATGCTGCGCGTCTCAAGCAGGTCTTTGTGCGCAACGGGCAACCCATGGAGCGGCCCCAGCGTTTCGTTGCGTGCCTGCATCTCGTCGGCGCGAGCGGCGGCTTCGACCGCCATCTCCAACGCCAGGGTCACAACGGCGTTGACTTTGGGATTCACGCGGTCAATCTGCGTGATGTGCGCGGCCAGCGCCTCGCGCGCTGACAGCTCTTTGTCGCGGATGAGTTGAGCCATCCGCACGGCGCTGGTGAAACAAAGCGGCGTAGCCTCGGACCCGGAGTGCCGAGCGGAAGGAGCACAAGAGTTCGGTGCGGCATCCGCGCAGGCCTCACGCAGGCTGGATGGCTCGTTGACCATATGCGCGATCCTATCACCGAAGAACTGCCGCGGCAGCGCCGGCGCGGTCAGGCGGGATAGGTTCCCGTGATGTACCCCTCCAACGCCTGAATGGCATGCGCCTGACCGGAGATCACCCACTTTACCAGGTCGCCGATGGAGATCACGCCTACAACGGTGTCTCCCTCCAGCACGGGGAGATGGCGAACATGGTGTTCGGTCATCATCGACATGCACTCATCCACGGTGCGCTGAGGGGTGACAAAGACCACCGGGGAAGTCATGATCTGGTGGACCTTGGTTTCCTGCGAAGGGTGGCCCATCAAGATGCCTTTGCGCGCGTAGTCGCGCTCGGAGAGGATGCCCACCAGGCGTTGGCCGGAGAGAACTAGCAAAGCGCCCACGTCATGCTCGGCCATCCTTTGAATGGCCTCGTAGACCGATTGCTCGGGCGCGATGGACAGAATTCTGTTTTGGGTTTTGTTCTTCAGTACCAGTCCAATCGTGTCGGTAATCTTCATCCGTTCCTCCTGGCATCTGGCGGCAGCCATATTCCTGGCTGGGCGATGCAGTGTGTAGCGTTATGGCACCAACCCTTGCCGGCCTGCCCGGGTCCGACCACCGGCATCCTCATGAGCGTTCCGTAGAAACCGCCAGGGATTGCTGGTTCACCCTCGGCGTCAAGCGACCTGCGGTCCAGTATCGGAACAATATAGCCCAATCTCAATAGGCAAGAAAAGTACGAATTGCGAGTAAGCCTATGCGCGGAAGGAAAAGGCAGCCGATCCGCGCGCCTGAGCCGGCGGGCAATGCGAGGCGCCGCCGGCTGCACCGGAATCATTGGCTGCGCTATTTGTGCGCCCGGTCTGCGTTGAGCGGCGCCTTTACGATGGGCTGCCTTCCGCGCATCACGAAACTGCCAGGATCGATCGTCTAATCGTGCGCAATTTGGATGGGCAGCCGAAGGCTTGGGTGTTGAGCGCGAGGGCAGCGTAGCCAACTTCGCTGCCGGAGTTGATGACTTCAAAAGTCAATTGGAAACCGGATTCTCTAGTTTCCGGCAGACCCGGCGGGAACCATACTGAGCGGCTGGGTCAGCGAAAAGACAAGCATTGTGCCCGTTTCCAGCGAGGGCTGCGGATGGTCCAGCAGCAAATGTGCGGTGACGGCGCTAGCGCCTGCCACGGTGCCGGCCAAGCTGGCCACCGGCCCGGCGACAACCGCTCCGACAACTGGACCTCCGCCCGCGATGGCGGGGTATTCGATGCTGTCCTTCTTGACCCGCGAGATGGGAAAGATCGTACCTTCGCCATTTACGTAGGTGCTGGAACCCGCTGTTTCAAAGACCTGCGCAAAGAGTTGGTAGCGCGAGCCGTCCGGCAAAGTTATCGTTTCCGGCCTCAATCGTATGGAGCCGCGACCGGCAAAATGGCCCAGAGAAACCCGCTCTACTGTGCCGTCAATCTCCGACCCAGCGGGGATGAGAACCTGCCCGTCGTGCGTTACGTCGGAGATGACCTCCGTGCGGAATGCGTCGCCCTCCCGGTCGTACCCGGTGGAAAGACTCTGCAACAGGCGCACGTAAATGTTGGTTCCCTCGCTCAGTTCACCAGGCGGCAGCGGCGCTGGATGCACGATGTCGCCGTCAGGATTGTTGGCGTAGGAGCTCGTGTTCAAGCTAGGTTCGGCCGGTTGCGTAGTTTGTGAAGAGGCACTGGCGGCATCGGGGGCGACCAGCACCATGCCGTAGTCCGTGCCGTCACCCGGCTCCGGGCCGGGATAGTTCAGCGGAAGATGGGCCGCTGCGGCCTGGGGCGCCGCTTGGCGGACGGCCGGAACCGCCTGCTGCAGGCTTTGCGCAGTCCGGGCAGGCTGGGCCGTTGCCAGTTTTTCCGGCGAGGGTTTACGCGCTGGCGTGGGCGCGGGCAATGCCATATCGACGATCGTGTCGTTCGCCGGGGGATGCGAAATCCCTGCATATGGGTTCGACTGGCTCGTCTGCTGTGCGCCCAGAAAGGCGGAGCTAGCAAGCATGAGGGCACATACAAAGATGGAGCGGTTCATCCTCATCTCCTTTTTCGCGAACCCTACTCCCTCCCCCTGAGAGTTAGACCCGGCCGCGGAGTGAAGGTTGTGCACGCAGCTTCCTCTGCGAAAGCGCCGTGCGCCTACCTACCCAACGCTAGACTAGCGCCGCAGCGTGGTGCGCAGCACGTTGCACCGGCAGTGAGGTTCCTCTACCGGCACGAATCAAATAAGTTACCCGTGCGCCGGCTTCGCACGGACTGGATATGTGACCACTGCCACACGGTTCTGTCGCGCCCGGTTTGTTAGAATCCTAACGGTACACACCGATTTTGAACACCAGATCCGTTCCGCAAATTTGCGTGTCCGATTCTCGCTGGAAGCTGGCATCTCCTGAGGGAGAGGCCGACAGGCCGCAGCGGGTACAGCTCGCCGCAAGTCGCGGAACTACTTTCCAAGGGGAGGAGATTCCGAACGCGTGCAAGAGCTTTTGAGCACGATTCAAAGCGCCGCCGGAATAGCTGTTGCCGTGGATCGCCGCCCCCAATTGAATGACCGGCTGCTGCACCACATTGTGAGGAGCGATATGACTGAGATTGTTTCTATCCGTGCCCGCGAGGTTCTGGATTCGCGTGGTAATCCGACCGTGGAAGCGGACGTGATTCTGGAAAGCGGCGCCATGGGCCGCGCCATCGTGCCCTCGGGCGCCTCCACCGGCGAGCATGAGGCCGTGGAGCTGCGCGACGGCGACAAGAGCCACTACCTGGGCAAGGGCGTTTTGCAGGCCGTGGCCAATGTGGAAACCCTGATCGCACCTGAGCTCGAAGGCATGGACGCCGGCAACCAGCGCTTGATCGACAAAACGATGATTGAGCTGGACGGCTCGGCAAACAAGGGCAAGCTGGGCGCAAACGCCATTTTGGCCGTCTCCATGGCTGCAGCGCGCGCCGTGGCGCAGACGCTGGAAGTGCCGCTCTACCGCTACCTGGGCGGCGTAAACGCCTGCATCCTGCCCACGCCCATGCTCAACGTGCTCAACGGCGGCGCGCACGCCGACAACAACGTGGACTTTCAGGAGTTCATGATCATGCCGGTCGGCGCCGAGCGCTTCAGCGAGGCGCTGCGCTGGGCTGCGGAGACCTTCCACACCCTCAAAAGTGTGCTCAAAAAGAGGGGCTACAACACGGCGGTCGGCGACGAGGGCGGATTTGCTCCCTCGCTCAAGTCGAACACCGAAGCCGTCGAAGTCATTCTCGAAGCCATCGAACAGGCCGGTTACAAGCCCGGCGAGCAGATCGCCATCGCCCTTGATCCGGCTTCCAGCGAGTTCTACGACAAGGAGAAGAACCGCTATGTCTTCAAGAAGAGCGACAAGCGCGAGCTGACCAGCGCGGAGATGGTCGCCTTCTACGACAACTGGACGCGCCAGTATCCCATCGTCTCGCTCGAAGACGGCCTGGCCGAGGACGACTGGGAGGGATGGCGCCTGTTGACTGACAAGCTCGGCAG
>JAJZNH010000562.1 GCA_021811745.1 Acidobacteriota bacterium | reverse complement strand
GCGTGAGTGGCTGATTCTCAGGGTTCGATGCCGAGACCTTCCAGCCGCCGCCCGCGGCCGGGCTGACCATCAGCAGGCAGGAGTGATCCACCTCGACCGGGCCGAGTGGCGTGGCCAGCGTGCCGGCTTTGCGAAAGGCAGCTTCGACAAGCTTGAGGCGTTCGCTATACACCGCCTGCATGTCGCCGGTGTTGGACAGCACCAGAAGGCCGGTGTTTGCCGCGCGCTGGGCAACCTGCTTGGGAGTTGCGCCAGGCAGCACGATGTACTCGTAGCTTGCATTTCGCGGCGAGTGGCCGTGATCGATCCAGAGATCGAAAACCTGCTTCGTCACCAGGTCGCTTCTTCCAAAGCCCAGATCGGTCCATCTGCCGGACTGCGGACCGGCCGACAGTGACAACCTCGCGCCGCGCGGAAAAACGTAGCCCACATGGTCGTGATAAACCCAAACAGGACCGCCGGCATCGTAGGTTCGCAAGCCTGTAGCAAGCGGCCCGTGTGACCAGCTCGTAAGGACCGTGCCCGAAAGCAACGTTTGATTCACGTCGGTTGCCACCGGGTGCGCCCGATCATCTGTGAGCGTGATGCCCGCGCCCAGCGCGACATAACTCGAATCGAAAAAGAACCACGCCTTGCTGGCGGTGAGTTCGCCGCGCGCCAGGTCCATGGCGGCCATGCCGTAGATTCCGTCGGAGACGCCACCGTCGAAAGTAGTCGTGCCAAGCTCATTGATCGGATCCTTCTCGCCGGTGTTGAGCGTGCCCTGGATCGCCGTGATGCCCGGAAGCTTGGTCCAATCCCAAACGGGAAAGATGTCCTTGTACTCGTCGCCGGTGAGGTAGAGGTAGTTCACGCCGTCGGAGAGATGCGCCGATTTTTTGCCCTCCGAGTTGACCAGCTCGCCGTTGCGGATGCGCGTAGACATCATCTTGACCGAGGTATAGAAGGCCTTGCGCCGGTGCGCCATGAAGTCCGAACACCAGAACTGCTTGTTGCCGGTGAAGGCCGGCGCGCCTGGCTCTTCCTGAAGCCGCGCAGAGAAGGCTTGAAACTCCTTCTGGCGCGGAGTCGGCTCGGCGGCAAGCATCGCAACCACGTTGCCGATGCTGTACGCCGCGCCCACCGGAGAAGTGGCGCCGGAGATAGGGCCGGTGGGATGAATGCGCGGCACGGCTACTTTGCCCTCGCGCGCAATCTCGCGGCCCACCGTGCTGTAGTCGATGATGTTGCCGCGGATGAGCCACTGCTCGCCATCGAGCAGATAGCTGCTGAAGATGGCCATGCGATCCGGCGGAATCTGGAAGCGCGTGCCCCAGGCAAAGGAGACAAACCGCCCCACATCGTCGGCAAAGTCGAGTCCATAGCCGCCGCTGTAAATCTGGTTGCCATGCTGATGGAAGGAAAAGTCCTGCTGAATGCCGGCATCATTGGGGCCGACGATGCGGACTTCCTGGTACATGCGGTTGTAGCCCTCGGCAACCGGCGCGGGATCATTCTGCAGACAACCGCGCACGATTTCGCTGGAGACCTTCCAGATGAGATTGGCGCCGATCGATCTGCCGATGGGACCACGCTGCCAGTCAGCGCGCGTCATGATCTCGGCAACTCCGGCGATCTCATCTTTGGGCAGTTGGGCCCACATCAGGTTGGCGCTTTCGCCGATCAGCTCAGGCACGCCGATCTCGTTCCACCACCACAGCGCCGGATTCAGATGATCCTGGTAGTCATGCATGGTCCACCAATGAAACGCCAGTTGAATCTTCTTTTCGAGCGCGGCATCGGAGTGGCCGGCGTTTCGGAAAAGGCGCGCGGACTTGGACATCACCAGCAGGCGCTGCAGATGATTGGTGGCCGGCCAGAAGGGCTGGGGCGAGTCCCCGTAGTTGATGTCGGGCCAGCTTCCGTCCGCGCGCTCGCTCGCTGCGTACGTTGCTCCCTGCTCATGCAGATATTCGATGCCCGGCGCGTCTGACGGCAGCACTGAGAGCGCGTAGCGGTTGCGAATCTTCGCCAGATCGGCAAGCGCTGAAGCATCCGCCGCTTGCGATACTGCGCGGGTATCTGCCAGCCTGGCAGGTGCCGCGGTTGGAACAATGAGGAAAAGAAGGACAAAGGAAAACAGATGCTTCATATGGGACCCCAGGGGCACGAGGAATGACCGCCGCTAAGCCCGGAATCTATACTCGCCGGCTGAGCCAGACGCGGATCATGGCGCCTTTCACGGGCAACGGAAGTGTATCAACCCATTGCCGCTGACCACCCCATCTGGACCAGAATGAAGAGCGCCCACCATCCGAAGACCGCAATGTAGCCGGAACCGCGTTTCACTCCAGCCACAATCGCCGTACCCATTCCCAGCAACACCAGCGTCCAGATAGTGATCACATCCAGCGAGCTCGCCAGCGTGTAGAGAACATGGTTTGCCTCTGCCGGATTCATGAACGCTCCCGCGTTCGTCGGCGCAAAGTTTTTGATGTTGAACGACTCCGGCGCTTCTCCCGCGAAGATCACGATCATCCCCAGCAGCGACTTGATGATGGAGGGAAGGGTTGCGTAAAACCATACAGCCAGAATGCTGCCATACTTTGCCCTGCCGCCGAAGCCAAAATTGATGGTGCCCCACAGTCCCAGCGAGCCAAGCGCAAGCGCCGCAATCGTCAGCGCCGGGCTGGCAATGAATGCGCCCTCGGTAGCATAGAGCGATACTTTGCTGGCCATCGCCCGCTGCTCCGGCGGCACCTGAGCCAGACGCGCCTCAGCCTTTGGATTCATATGCACCTGGTTGTCTACCACCTGCTGCATGCCGATCTTGATCGAAATCACCGCAAACAGGATGTATGCAACCACGGCAAGGATGATAAACGGCATCCACCAGCTTGCGTTGCCGCGCTTGATGTCTTCAAAGGTCTTCGACGGCACGGAGAAAATATTGGCTACGCGCTGCCACTGAGACAAACGCGCGCGCGCCGCCATCGGCTGAACGGCAGATTGAAATCCCGAATCGCTCATGATTCCGCCTTTCGCAAAGCAATTTTTGGCTTTGCCCGCGATTGTACCCTTGTTCCGCGCGAAAGACGCAATCAATTTTGGTTCAATTTTTCGGTTGGGCAAACATGTGGCCGGGACAGCTCAACCACCGAGGGGATTCTAGAATCCAGCCTTAGAGAGCTCACCCGCCGTATCGGACGAGTCGATCGTACTGGGGGAGCTTCCCTCCGCCGGCGCGCTCATGGGCGCTCTTCGCCGCAGCATGTAGCTCTTGTAGACCGTGACGTGGAAACATGCCTGCTGGAACTCCTCCTCCACATCGATCTTTCCGGCATTCTGCAGCGCCAGCAGCACGCTCCGCATCCACGCCAGTTCCTGCCGGCCCATTCCCTTCTTGCCAATATCGATGGTCGAGCCGGTTTCATGCGGGCTCACGATTTCGCCTTGGGCGGCCGTAGCGTTTCCATTGATTCTCATCAGCCGCTTCTGATACTCAACGGTTCGCACCGCTGAGGTAACCTCCAGCGGCCGGCCAAACTGCTCCGCGTGAGCGCTCGCCAAATCCCTCAGGAATTGCGCTGTCCATGGCCGGCAATAGCGGTGTGTCGGGGTCAGGTTCTGGTTCACGGTCAGATCGTCGGAAACCGGCACGGGCACCAGCAGGCGATGAGCAATCCTGCTAGCCAGGTCGTCTTCATCCAGAATCCGCTCGAGTCCCTCTGCATCCAGCCGCTGGTTTTGCCGCACCAGCGAGGCCAGGGAACCACGCAGCGGAGGTGGCATCCCTCCCCGTCCCACGTGCAGCGACGCGGCTCGTAGCAAGGCGGACCCGCTCGTAACGCTGGGTTCCGCGGGAGGCAGCGCATCGGCTTCGCCGCTGACGGGGGTAGCCCCCGTGGCATCCGCGCCGGCCTCAGGGCCGCCAACTTCATCGGGTTGATCGCGATCGGTGAGCGAAGTACTGGCCGCGCTCATCGCCGGCGCGCCAGCGCGTCCGGCATCATCGGCTTCATTGGAGGGGGTCCGCTGGCTGCGCAGGGAGCGGCTTGCACTCGTTGTAGGCCTGCTCGCCACCTCGGTTCTGCGCACCCCGGGTGCGTGTGAACTGCGCCTGCGCCGGCTCACGTAACGGCGCGAGCTTACCGCCTTACGCGCCTGAAGTTCACGGCGGATCTTCAAGCCTGCCGCGTGTCCCACCTGCTCGGGTGTCGGCCGATGCGTCTTCGTGACCGGCCGGCGCGTAAGCGCCGCACGAGAGCTGCGCTCACGCACGGACCGGCGGGAGAGCTTCGCCTGAGATTTGTGGCTACGCACAGATGTGCGCGTGTGGTGAACGCTACGTGTTGCGTGATGGGAACTGTGCGCGGTTGACGCAGCCGGAGTCTTCCTGTGGGCCTTCGCCTGCGCTGCCGGCGAGCCGCTGGCCAGAGCCGGCACAAGCAGAGCCAGCACCACCACAATAAAGAAAATCCGGCGCATCAAGAGGCGTGCGGACAATCGAGAGCATCTCCAGTTTAGAATGTTCCGTCTCCGCTTCCGAGTGCCTAACCGGATACGGCTTTGTCTGATAATCATTGGACGCACAGAACGGTACTCCGCGTTGGCCGGCCGCGCCGGCAGCGGGCGCTCTTCTCAACTTCAATCAAACCAGAGATATGCGCGGCAATCCCAGGTGAGATCTCGACGCGCCGCCCCTCGTGCTCCCAAAAATTGTGGAAAAACCAAAAATCCGGCCTACGCGTGTTTCTCCGCCGCTTGCGCCAGCATATACCGCACCGCGGCCTCCAATTCTGCCGGGGTTACGTCTTCGACCACGCCCGCGTCGCCAATCCCCACCGGCAGCACAAACCGCCTCACTCCTCCCACATTTTTCTTGTCGGCGCCCGTGGCGGACACCACTTAGGCGGCGCGCAGCTTCAGCGGCGGCAGGGGTCCGTACATGCGAACAAGGTTCTCCAGTCGTTCCAGTTGCCGGCCATTGATTGTGCCCCGCTGCCGCGCCAGGTAGAGGGCTGCGATCATGCCCCATCCCACCGCCTCGCCGTGCAGCAATGCCTTGTAGGCTGTTGCCTGTTCCACCGCGTGGCCCACCGTATGCCCCAGATTCAGGATCATCCTCAGCCCGGTGTCTCGCTCGTCGCGGTTCACAACGCCGGCCTTCACACGGATCGATGCCGCAATCACCTTTTCGAGCGCCTTCGCGTCGCGGCCCAGCACGCGGTCCGCGTTCTCCTCCATAAATCGCACCAGCCCCCGGTCGCGAATGATGCCCGACTTCACGCTCTCCATCAGGCCCGCGCGTAACTCGCGCTCGGGCAGCGTGCCCAGCACGCCCATATCCGCAAAGACCGCTCGCGGGTGATGAAAGCTGCCCACCATGTTCTTGCCCTCGGGCAGATTCACGCCGGTCTTGCCGCCCACGCTCGAGTCCACCTGCGCCAGCAGTGTCGTGGGCACCTGCACGTAGGGAATGCCGCGCATGAAGATAGACGCCAGAAAGCCGCCCACGTCGCCCACAATGCCGCCGCCAAAGGCGATAAGCAGGCTGCCGCGGTCTCCGCCGGCGCGCAGCATCTCGCGCGC
>JAJZNH010000312.1 GCA_021811745.1 Acidobacteriota bacterium | reverse complement strand
CTCCTTGTTCTCAAGCGGAACATCCTGTTCACCGGCAATGGTCATGCCGTTAATCTCAAGTCCTGTAGCCAGGTCGATGGGAAAACCGCGTATTTCAAAGTCTCCGTAGTAGCCGACCGGCGCGTAATCCTCGCCAATGGAGGCATCGTTCTTCACCACGTCCGAGAGAAGACGTGATACCTGGTCATCGAGCAACTGGCGAGTGATCACCGTTGCCGAAAGCGGGGCATTCTTCAGGGCCTCTCCAGCGAGCGTGCCCACCGAAACCGACTGCGGAAGATAGGTTTGGACTGCCCCGCTGTGAACAACCACCGTAGTTGTAACAGGCGGAAGCTTGTGCTGGCTCTGTCCTGGAGCCGACGTGGACTCGTTGCTCTCAGAAGCCTGAACGGCTGCTTTGGGGGGTGTGTCCTGTGCATAAGACCCCGCGCCCAAAACCATGCAAAAGATCAGCAGCCACACATTGGCGACGGAACCCTGGAGAGAGACAGAACAAAATGGCTGGATGCGTACCGCAGCTTCGTGCATGAGCTTCCTCGTGCTTCGTATTGCATGAAACAAGGAGGCTCGCGCTTCATGGTGAGGAAGAGGGCCACTCGGACAGGAAAACTTCCCACGCCGGTATTATCCGGATCGGGTTCGAGGGTATATCTCAGCCCCACATCGTGGAGCACCCCTGTTTCGTTTACACGATTGAAACACTTCTGGCCGGTTCTTTGCAAATGGCAGGGATGCTGGCGGGGATGTTCCCCGGATGTGAGCTTCGTCACATCCCGGATTAAGTGGCTCTGGCTAGACTCTGAGACACTTCCCGCAGATGACAGGGAAATGCAATTTCTTGCTGCTATCGGTGCAATGCCATTGCCGGCGCCGGTTTTGTATTTGAAACTGGTGCACATCACCGGTTCGGCATTGTACAGTGTTGCCCTGGCAGTGAATTCGGGCGGACACAGATATCCGGGCCGGACCAGATGAGTCCCCAGCCGGCCGCCTGCGCTGCACCTGCCGCGGCAGCGCCTGATCGGGCGCCGATCGTGGCGGGCCGCACGCTCGGCGCGGGAGCAGCGATCACTGCCGGTATCAAGGCCGCGTGGGCATGGAGATTTCACAAGCGGGAGGCTTTTCCCTCTCGCCATTACGCAAAAGGAGCAAACCATGGGAATCCTCGATCTCTTCAGTCTCAAGGGAAAAAACGCGCTGGTTACCGGATCCGGACAGGGTCTGGGATCGGGCATGGCTATTGCATTCGCACAGGCAGGCGCAAACGTGACTCTGCACAACTACGACAAGGTTCAGGACTCGGTGATTGAGGAAATCAAGAAGACCGGCGTAAAGTACATCTGCCGTTCCGGCGATGTCTGCGACAAGGCCGTCGCCCGCATGCTCGTCGACGACACGGTGAAGGAGTTCGGTTCGATCGACATTCTGGTCAACAATGCCGGCACTATCCGCCGCGCACCCGCAGCCGAGCACCCTGAGGAGTTCTGGAACACCGTCATCAATACCAATCTCAATGCCGTCTGGTTCCTCAGCCAGTACGCGGGCCGGCTGATGCTGGCGCAAGGCCGCGGCAAGATCATCAACACCGCATCGCTGCTGTCGTTCCAAGGCGGCATTCTGGTGCCGGGATATGCCGCTGCCAAGGGTGCTGTCGCGCAGCTGACCAAGGCCCTGGCCAATGAATGGGCTGACAAAGGCATCAACGTGAATGCCATTGCGCCGGGCTACATGGCCACCGACAACACCGCCGCTCTGCGTGCCGATCCGGTGCGCTCGCAGGCGATCCTGAGCCGCATTCCGATGGGCCGCTGGGGCCTGCCTTCCGACCTGGCCGGCGCAGCCGTCCTGCTCGCTTCCGAGGCGGGCAATTATATTCAGGGCCACGTGCTGGTAGTGGACGGCGGCTGGCTCTGCCGGTGAGAATTCTTGCGAGCGGCCTGTGAAGCGGTGTCTCAAAGGGCAAGGTTTCACAGGCTGCCCGCACCCTCCCATACATGCACGGCAAACAAGGAGCAACTAGATGAACCGCAGAGATCTCTTCGCAGCTCTCGCCGCAACCGCCGTCGCCGGACAGGCTTTTACTGCCGAGCCGGCTCTCGCCGCAGCGCCCGCCGAATCCGAGCCCGTGATGGGTTCCAGGGTCTTCGATTGGAACTCCATCCCGGTCCATCCCAACGCGCATGGTTCCGTCCGCCAGTTCTTCAACACGCGCACCGTCTCGCTGGAGCACTTCGAGTTGCACGTCACCACGCTCGATCCAGGCATGATGCCGCACCCGCCCCACAGGCATCCCAATGAGGAGATGATGATTATCCGCGAGGGTACGCTGGCGGCGCTCCAGAACGGCAAATGGACGACCGTCGGCCCCGGCTCGGTGATCTTCAATGCCTCAAATCAGCTCCACGGCCTGAAGAACGTGGGAAAAGTACCAGCGGTCTACCACGTCCTCAACTGGAAGACGGCAGCCACGCCTTCTGCCTGACCGTCCCGGCTTTCCTACGAACCTTGCACCCGCAGCAGCAGGCCGCTGCCGCTGGTCAGCGCCAGCTTGCCTTTTCGCGACTCGAGAACGATCGCTCCCAGAGGATTCGAGCGACCAGCGTGTTCGAGGCGAATGTTGCTGTAGCCATAAAGGCCGCACGCATTCGTGGAAAAGAGCCACAGCGCCTGGGGCCGGCGGTTCTGCCCTATGACGCCGCGGCATGGCTCTCCCGCCTGAACACGGGGTAACGCCAGAACGCCGTAAGGCGTAGGCTTGCCAACGGGTGTACTCCCGCTGGCCACTGGGCCGCCGCCGCGATAGTCCGTTTCGCCGCCAATCTGCTGAGTCGTCCAGTCCGCCGGCGAAAGCCCTCTGGAAGACATCTCCTCGGGAATCTGCGCCTGCTCGACGTCAAAGAAGGAGGCCAGGGCCCGCAGATCTGCTTTGAGCGGAATGCGACGCCCGTGCATTTCGACGGCATCAAAAGAAATTTCCAGCCGGGCCGGCCCTCCCTGCGGCACATCAGCTCGAATGACGTGGCCGATCACATGGGCGCCCCGGTGAATGGGCGTACCGGGAACATTCTGCATGACCGTTGCCCGGATAACCTTACCGGGGTAGGCCTTCCACACTTTAAGCGAACCATCGAGACTAAGGGGAAGAATTGTTCCTGGGGGAATCGCAATTTGCGCTCCGCTGAAAGCTGGCAACCCCAGCATCGCCGCCAGCAGCAACCACGGGTATTTCATCGATCCCTCCTCTTATTTTTCATCATTTTTTAACACTCCCTCCCTGGAGTGTCGGATTGGTTTGGATCGCCCGGAGATGCCTGAGACGATCAATAATTATTTTGACTGGGCCATATTGGGTTGCCGGCGACAGAGAGCAACTCACCACAGCGGGAGTCAGCGCCGCGCACCGCCGTTCGCCCCATGGCGTGTTCACAGGCCGAGACTAGAGCCCCGAGAGGACTTCTTGCGCCGAGGGTAAATGTTCACGCAATGATTCGGCAGTCAGCTCATCGGCCCGGCGCAGGCTGGGAAACAGGTAGGCCCAGAGCCCCGAAACCGCCAGCGCCAGCATGCCGCCGATGACGGTAGCCCGCACCGCGCCCCACCACTGCGCTGTGAGTCCGCTCTCGAACTCACCCATTTCATTCGATGCGCCGACGAAGAGCGAGTTGACGGCGCTGACGCGGCCGCGCATCTGCGGCGGCGTGGCCAACTGAAGCATCGAGCCGCGGATGATGACGCTGATCATATCGGCGGTGCCAGCCACGGCGAGCGCGGTCAGCGAGAGCCACATGGAATGCGAGAAACCGAAGACCACCGTTGCCACGCCAAAGATGGAAGTGGCGATGAACATTAAGCGTCCCGCCCGGCGGCGAAGCGGAAAGCGGGCCATCACCAGCGATATGATGACCGCACCGACAGCGGGCGCGGCACGCAGCATCCCCAGCCCGCGTGGGCCCTGGCGCAGAATGTCATGAGCGAAGATAGGCATGAGCGCCACCGCTCCGCCCATCAGGACAACAAACAAATCCAGCGAAAGCGACCCCAGCAGCAGCGGCGCGCGCAGCACGTACTGGAAACCCGCCAGCACCACGTTGAGCGAGGCGGCGCGATGTTCCATACGACCGGGCCGCACATGCAGCGAACTTACCAACGCCAGAAACCACGCTTGTGTGAACAAGGTGAACACGTAGACGATGCCTGCTCCTTCAAGCCTTGAGCCCGGCGCAAAGCGAGCCAGCGGAAGGGTAAACAGCAGCCCGCCCAGCGCCGGCCCGGAAATATTGGCGAGCTGAAAGATAGCTCCGCCCCATGTGACCGCGTTGACAAAGTGCTCTTCAGGCACGAGATGAGGGATCAGAGCCGAACTGGCCGGCCCGGAGAAGGCCCGTCCCGTGCCGATGAAAAACAGCACCGCGTAAATGGGAAGAACAGCGCTCGTGCCATTGCGGGCCAGGAGCACCAGAGCGCTCGTGCAAAAGACCTGAAGCGTATAGCAGAACAGGATCACGTGGCGGCGGTCGAAGCGGTCGGCGGTGTGGCCCGCCGGCAGCAGAAAGATGAGCCCAGGCAGGAACAGCGCCAGTCCGGAATAGCCCAGGTCGATGGCGCGATGGGTGATGGAGAAGATCTGCCAGGCAACGGCAACCGCCTGCGCCTCTGCGCCCAGGATTACGGCAACGCGCGCCAGTTGGTACCGCCGGAAGTCGCGCGATGCAAAAGCAGCCATGCCGCGCGCCGGCGGCTTCTGGGGAAGAGAACGCATTACTTCACCCTAGCGTATACAGTGAAGATCGAAGCGATTCCAGGAAAACTAAAGTAATCTCGCAAGATATTGAAAACAGGAAGATAGCGCACATCGCGCCCCGGATTTCTGTAAAGCTCGCACGGCGGGGTGGGCGAGGCCTGGTGAGACCATTTTTCCTTTTCGCACATCAAACGGGATGGCTTGGGGTTAGAACCCTATGAGCACGTTTGAGTGGCAAATGCAACTATCGAGGAGGAGCAACTGATGATGAGGTTGAATCACTTCCCCATTGCAGTGTGGGTTGCTGCCGGGTCGTTGCTCATGGCCGCACCCGCATTTGCATCCGCAAATTATGGCAACTTAGAGGGACAGGGACAGGCAGTTGTCACCGTCCTTCCCCAGCACGAGGGCAAGGCGGTTCCCAGCGTTTCTCCAAACGACCTCACCTTGAAGGTCGACGGAAAGCTGTCAAATGTCACCCATTGGACGCCGCTGCGCGGTCCCGCCCATCAGATCGAACTGGTGCTGCTGATCGATGACTCGGCCCGCACCAGTCTGGGCACCCAGATGGGTGATCTACAGAACTTCATACGAGAAATGCCGGCAAATGCAAAGATGGCTATCGCCTATATGGAAAATGGCCAAGCCGTCTTTGCCGGCCCGCTGACGACCGATCACCAGGCGCTCCTGCGTGAGCTTCACCTGCCGCTGCCGGGTACGCCAGGCGTGACCGCCAGTCCGTATTTTTGCCTCTCCGACCTTGCCAAGCACTGGCCTTCACACAATCCCGGAGCCCGCCGTGAGGTGGTCATGATCACCGACGGCGTGGACAA
>JAJZNH010000479.1 GCA_021811745.1 Acidobacteriota bacterium | reverse complement strand
GCGAGCGCTGCGGCGGACACGACGGGGGCGAGTGCTCCGTTCTAGCCGCGCTCTTCGCAGCAAGGATGGGGAGTTGGATTACAAGTTCACGTGGCGGCAGCTCTAGCGCCGGTCAGGGAAAGATTCTGGGCCTCTGCCTTCGTCGTGCGAAGAAAACAGCGCGCCGGAGGAGGATTGCATCGAGGCGATCCGCGTGCGCCGCTGCGGTTGCGCAACAGGGGCTGCCAGCAGCGCCGCAATCTCCCGCAGTTCGGCGCGGGCGCGTCCCACGGCTGCGGCAACGGTGTCCCGGCTTCTGTCCCGCGCGCTGCCCTTGAGCGGCAAGCTGCCCTGCGAGTTGCGCCCTCCATGTACCCCTTCAAGAGCTTGGCGGGCGCCCGCCAGGGTATACCCCTCATCGTGCACCAGGCGCTTGATCTCGAAGGCCGTCTCCACATCGCGGCGTCGGTAGAGCCGCTGGCCGGTTCCACTCTTGTTGGGTTTCAACTGCGGAAACTGCGTCTCCCAAAAGCGCAGCACGTAGGTCTCTACACCGCAGATGCGCGCCACATCGCCAATCTTGAAGTACAGGCGGTCGGGGATCGACGGGGATTCGATGGCGTGTTTTCGTAAGGGTTGAGTAGCCATAGCAAAGCCAGGCAAGGATGCCGCACCCGCAACGCAATCCTCGCGTTGCAGGCAGTATAGGACAAATCTTGAACATTCTGTGAAACGAAATCGCAACCCCGCACCAGCCTGGTTAGGAGGCGCGTTCGTGCACCAGCTTTGCTCCGCTCAGAGTAGTATAGTGGCGAGCGGTATTCTCACAAATCCACGGCAGCACTTGCGCTCTGTGACCTCTCCAGCTGCCGGAGGCAGAATTGGCTCCGAAGATCCTGCCCAATATCGAGAACTGCCGGAAGCCCTCCTGCTGAGGGCGTCGGCTTCACAACGTGGCTGGCTCTCTAGCCGATTCGTACGCCCGGCTCTTCTCCCTCGCGACCCGGTTCTATTGTTGCTTTTCATTGCCCGGATCGTAATACGATTCGGGGATGATCACCTTCAGGTCGTTCTTCTTTGGCTTGAGCGCGACGTTGTGCCAGCCGCCGTCTTTATCAGGCGGATTAGGTGTATAGGTCAGCAAGTACTGCCCATGTAGCGCTTCGGCAACGAGGTTATAAACACCTTCCAGATCTTCCGGCCTCCGGACCACGAAGTACACGCCACCCGTACGCCTGGAGAGCTGCTCCATGATCTGCCTACCATTCGCCAGCGCGTGGCCTCCTCCTCCGGACGGTGCCCCACCCGGATAACGTCCTGGGTAACCACCGGGATAGCCGCCTGGATAGCCGCCTGGATTGCCACCTGGATAGCCCATACCTCCGCGCGGCCCCATCCCTGGAAAGTTGTTCCGGTTGTGCTCCTCATTGCCCCGGAAGTAGAGTGTGTAGATAGAGACGTTTGCCCGCTGAGCCGCATCGATGGCTTCGTTCAGCGTCTCAATGCTGCCTTGATCTACACCGCCCGAAAAGACCACCAGTGCCTTGCGTCCGTGTTTTGGCTGCATGAGTTGGTTGCAGGCCAAATAAATCGCGTCATAGAGCGTCGTGTCGCCGACCCTGCTGCCGTGCAAGGTCGGCTGTCCGCCGCCTCCATCGCGCCCTTCTGCGCTGCTCATCGTATCCGGCCCCTGGGGATTATTGCGCTCCTCCGCTGTTGGCCCCATCTGCTCCAATTGCTGGTCCAGCCTCGCGGCTGAGCTTGTAAAGTCCTGGAGCAGCTCTACTTCCCGATCAAAATGGATGAGAAACGCCTCGCTGCCCTGTATCGCATTCTGAGCTTCTGCTGGCAACATCTGCCCCACAAACCTCTCTGCCGCCGTGCGTTCGCTGCTCATGGCGCCAAGCATACCGCCACTCGTATCCACCAGCAGACCCAACAGGAAGGGCAGGTTGCTTTGCTGCGTGAGGTTCGCGATCGTCTGCGCCTGGCCATTGTCAGTTAGCGTGAAGTCGTTGGCCGTAAGGCCCGACACCAGTTTGCCGTGTTTATCGAGAATTGTGACGGGCAGTGTTACCTTTCCATCCGCCGCCTTCGTGGTCGTGGCCAACTGGTTGGAAGCTGTCCCCTGGGCCGCAGCGGGCACACCAACCACTGCTAGCACAGAGGCAACAACATACATGAAATACGGGGATCGCATTCGACTCTCCTGCGCAATTCAGAATTTTAGACGACGGCAGGTTCAGAGCGTTGAACGAGGCGAACTGACAGACGCCTATATTGTGAGCCAAGAGTCACAACACTCGACAAAGGCCAGGCCTGGAAATACCATTCGTTGGGCCGTTCAGAAAAAGAGGAGGGGCTCGCTTGCATCCCAGATGCAGAGCTGAGGGGCTGAGAACCAAAAGCCAATGGCTGACAACTAAAAGCTGCTTCTCCCTTTGCTGGCGTTCATGGCCGCTCGCGCCTCGCGGTCCGCCTCCCGCCGCCGCTCCGTTTCCCGCTTATCCCAGTCCTGTTTTCCCTTGGCCAGTGCCAGCTCGCACTTGACCCTCCCGTTGCGGAAGTAGAGACGCGTTGGTATGAGCGTATGGCCTTTGACCTGCGTCCTTTGGAGTAGCTTGCGCACTTCATCCCCGTGCAGGAGCAGTTTGCGGGTACGGGTTTCGTCGTGGTTGGCGATATTTCCGTGGGAGTAGGGACCAATATGCATATTGAGCAAAAACGCCTCTCCGTCCTTGATGAGGCCATAGGAGTCTTTGAGGTTGGCCTTGCCTTCGCGGATCGACTTCACCTCGGTCCCGCGCAGAACTACCCCGGCCTCAAATCGCTCCAAGAGAAAGTGGTTATGGGAGGCGGCGCGGTTCTGCGCAGCATCCCGCTCGCCGCTGGCCACGGGATTGCGGGGACGGCCCGACTTCTTCGCTTCCGCTGCGTTCTTGGGAACGACTACATGGCTGGATTGGCGAGGCATCGGGATAATTCCTTAGACCTTCATCCTAGCACTGGCAGGAAATCTCGTTTGTACGGCAGTTTTCACCCTGCTTTAGCGAGGCCTCGCTAAAGCTATGAAGCAATGTCTGTCAAAAAACTCCGGGCATGGAACTAGCCCCTTGAACAGCCAAAACAGCCCGCAAAAGCCTGAGAAACAGGAGCTTGCCTCTCCGGACCATAAACGCACGGCATGCCGCTTCCATGCGAAGCCTGCCGTCTGCCGGCTCCGATCCGCCGCCCGGGCTACGATTTCAGCCTTCGCCGTCCTGACCATACTAGCTTTGTCGACCACGAGCCTCTGTGCGCAGTCGGCCAAGAAGTTGTTCAAGCAGGGACAACGCGCCGAGGCGCTCCACGACTACGACACGGCCTACCTGGATTTCCTGCAGGCAAATAAGAAGGATCCAACGAACCTTCGCTATCAAATCGCTATTGACCGCGTTCGCCTTACCGACGCTGCCATGCATCTCACCAAGGGCCGTAATCTCCTTCGCGCCGGCAACCTCCAGGGCGCTCTCGTTGAGTTCCTGCACGCTGCGGAGATCGATCCCGATGATGAGGAGGCCCAACAGCAGATTGCTAAGATACGCCAGATGGAGGGAACTCCGCCGGCCGCACCAGGAGCAGGAATGCCCGGAACGAGCGGCGAACAGGCTGATATCAACTCCATGGGTGCTCCCGTGCAGCTCAAGCCCGTCTCCAATGAGCCCCTCAGTCTGCACATGTCGGAAGACTCCAAGGTGATTTACCAGGCCATCGGCAAGGCTGCCGGCATCAACGTCCTCTTCGATCCTGACTACAACTCCAAGCGCATCCAGGTCGACCTTAACAACGTCTCTCTCCTGGATGCTCTGCGCATCGTGGGCCAGATCTCGAACACCTTCTGGCGTCCCGTCACCCCGAACACCATCTTCGTGGCCCAGGACACGCGCGTGAAGCGCACGGAGTTGGAAGAACAGGCGGTACAAACCTTCTACCTGACCAATGTCTCGCAGCAAAATGACCTCAACGACATCCAGACGGCCCTGCGCAACGTCCTGCCCAACGCCAGAGTCTACGGCGTCGCCAGCCAGAACGCTATCGTCATGCGCGGCACGCCCGACGAGCTGCTCCTAGCGCAAAAACTCATCGACGACCTCGACAAACCGCGCCCGGAGGTAGTGGTTGATGTCGGCGTCCTTGAGGTGAGCAGAAACTGGGAGCGGACCCTGGGCATCGACTGGCCGCAGTCCATCGGAGTCACTCTACAGCCGCCCGGTTCCAGTACTACTTCCACGACGGCCAACTCCACCACCGGCACCACAACCGCCTCGCCCACGCTCTACAATCTGGCTCACCTCAAAGCGACAGATTTTGCGGTCAACATCGGCTCGGCTCAGTTGAATCTGCTGTTGAACAATACCACCACCCAGATTCTCGCGGACCCGCGTATCCGGGCCACAGATGGGCAGAAGGCAACACTCACCATTGGCTCCAAAATTCCCATCGCCACCGGCTCCTATTCGGCGCCGGGTATTACCGCAGCCGCAGCCATTGGATATGCCCAGACCCAGTTCCAATACATCGATGTGGGCATCAAACTCGTGGTGACGCCTACTGTCCACTACGGCGGCGATGTAACCCTGAAGGTACAAATCACGGACAGTGCAGAGAGCGGCAATGTCACTATCGAGGGTGTCACCGAACCCATCATCAGCAACCGCGTAGCCGACCAGGTGATCCGCCTCCGCGACGGCCAGGCCAGCATTCTGGGCGGCATCGTGGACAACCAGCAGACAATGACTTGGACCGGTCTCCCCGGCCTCAGCTCGATTCCCATTCTCAAGTACCTCTTCGGCTCCATGGACCACACGATCCAGGACGACGACATCGTCTTTGTTCTCGTTCCGCACATCGTGCGTTCCGAGCAGTTGGATCAGCAGAACTTCCGCGCCATCGACACCGGTGAGGGGCAATCGATCGATCTCCGCTTTGTACATCCGCCGGTCGATCTCGCCGTTCGTCCCGTTGCCATGCAGGAGTCTGGCCCCCGGCCACAGCCTGAATCTGAATTGGGAACGCTCCCCGGCGCGACTGTGCGGTCTGCCGCCATGACCGCCCTCTCACAGCTACGCGCCACCGCGCCAACCGGCCAAAACCCGCAGTCCGCAACTCAGCCTGCCGCACTCAGCCCGCCTGCCAACGCGCCTGTGCGGACTCAGACCTCGCCCGCTCTGCAAACGCAGCCCGGTTCGCCTCCGCGCACCCAGACTCGCGCTCAACCTGTACCGACACCTCAGCCACTGCCCGGTTCGCCGCACACTATGGCCGCACCCCTGGCGCGCCCGGCACCGGCCACGGCCCACACCGCAGGCATGAGCTTTCAGTTCAACGTTCCTCGCGGCCCGCTTGCCATCGGCGCTACTTTCCAGGTTCCGATTGTTCTCGGCGGGGGTACGGATATTGCGTCTGTACCGTTGCAGCTTCATTACGATCCTGCGTATTTGACCTTGGTCAACGTGTCCGCCGGTAACTTCCTCAACCGTGACGGCCAGGCGGTTGCACTCATTCATCGCGACGATGGCCCCGGCAATGTCACCATCGTAGCCGCCCGTCCTCCGGG
>JAJZNH010000077.1 GCA_021811745.1 Acidobacteriota bacterium | reverse complement strand
TCCTTGCGACCGCCCCAAAGTCGCCCTGGGCCCAGGAACGTCCGATCGGTTGCTTTGCAGCACGCCTGCGCCGACGTGCAGCGCTGCCGGCGAAGAGATCCTCATGCCATCCCATGTGTACGCATCCGCGGTTCGCTGCATCTCTGCTTGAGACGCCTCTTCAGCGTAAGGGCCTTTTTCGCCATCTTTCAGACCGGCCAACAGCGCCTGCCAGCGGGCGCGGAAGCTCTCGCTGACCCCGGCAGCGGAAGAATCCCGGACAGACGTCTGGTTCGTATCGAATTCATCGGTACGCTGCACCTTTCCAGAAGCGTTCGCGCCATTCAGCTCGGGCTTTGGCAAACCCTGATCCGGCAAGGTGGTTCCCGCGCTCACAATTTCCCCAGTTGGGACAACGGTCATGCACGAGGGAATTGCAGATCGCGTGCCATACGTAGTCTGGGAAGGATTAGAGAAATATCACAAATGCGCCGCACCGACTCCCGAAGAATTCCACGGGGGCAACATCGAAAACGACTATGAGGTCTTCCCTGCCTCCCCTCCACTTTCCTCTTCGCGGGTCCGCGGAGCTTCCGGATTGGAGGGTCTTGTTCTGCCTTGTGCCCGATACAGCCGGTGAAGGTACCACTCATCGAGCGCCTGCTGTCCGCGGCGTCCCGCTTCGGCGGCATCGTGGGCTTCTGCTTCGTGAATCATAGTGCCGGTCTGGCGGCGCTCGACCCTCTTGGCCAGAAACCCTTCGCGCAGCGCGCTCGCTTTGTCCTGGGCATCGGCGATCCGCGGCGCGAGCGCCACGGCATGACGCTGCGCCGCCCGCGTCTCCTCGATCCCGGCGAGGCGATCCGGCAACTGCCCGCTTCGCACGCTTTCGGCCAGCAGACTGCCTCCGGCACGACGCCGTTCAGTTGCAGCCGCCAGCGACTGCTCAAGGTTCCTCAGATTACCCACGGCAGATTCGAGCGCGAGACGCCGCTGTTCCTCCTCCATCTCCAAGACTCGGAGCAGGCGCCGTAAACCCCGCGAGATCGCCACGCCTCAAACCACCGCCGACAACGCGGCAAGGCGGCCCACGGAATCTCCCAAGCCAACGTGTTCATGGGCGGTCTGCGTCAGAAAAGCGCGCAGCGGCTCCCGGGCGCGTATGGAGCGATCAAGTTCGGGGTCTGAACCCGTCTTGTAGGCGCCGATGCGAACCAGATCCTCAGAGCGCGCGTAAACAGCCATCAAGCGCCGCAAGAGGGCTGCGTCGTCGCGATGTTCCGGAGTGGTGACCGCGGGCATCAGCCGGCTGATCGAATCCAGCACCGCGACTGGAGGATACCATCCCTCGGCAGCCAGAGAGCGGGAGAGAACGATGTGCCCGTCCAGCAAAGAGCGCACCGCATCTACCAGCGGATCCTGTTGGTCGTCGCCTTCCATCAGTACGGTGTAGAAGGCTGTAATCGAACCAGAGCGGAACTGCCCGGCGCGCTCCACCAAATGGGAGAGATGAGTAAATACAGACGGCGTGTAGCCCTTGGCCGTGGGCGGTTCGCCAGCGGCCAGACCAATTTCCCGTGCCGCCATGGCAAAGCGGGTCAATGAATCCAGCACCAGCAGAACGTTCCTGCCCTGGTCCGCGAAATACTCCGCAATCGTTGTAGCCGCCAGCGCCGCCCTCATGCGCTTGAGCGGCGACTCATTGGAGGTTGAAACGACCACTACGGATCGCGCGAGGCCTTCTCTCCCGAGAGAATCTTCAAGGAACTCACCCACTTCGCGGCCACGCTCGCCCACCAGGCCCACCACTGTGACATCCGCCTCGGTATTGCGTGTCATCATGCCGATCAACGTGCTTTTGCCAACGCCCGATCCCCCGAAGATGCCTACCCGCTGGCCACGGCCGACCGTAAGCAGGGAGTCGATGGCGCGAATGCCCGTGCCCAGCGGCGCGCGAATCGGAACGCGATCCAGCGGAGAGCGCACCGCGCCCGCCAGCGGCAGCGCCTGGCCGGCAGCCGGAATTCGCCCATCATCGATCGGATTTCCCAGCGCATTCAGCACGCGGCCCATCAGCGCCGGCCCCACAGCAATCTCCGGTCCTACCCCCAGGGCCGATACCCGGTCGCCAAATCGAATACCGCCGGTCGTTTCCACCGGCATCAGCAGCACGTGGGTGCCGCGGAATCCAATGACCTCTGCCAGGTACGGCCGGCCGGAACGGCCGTCGATCTCGCAGCATTCGCCCATCGAAGCCAGCGGTCCCGCCGACTCGATGGTCTGGCCTACGGATTCCAGCACCTGCCCACGCCAACGCCAGGGCTGGCCACGTTCGAGCCGGGTAAAGTAATGGTTGAGCAGAGGCGTCATGGACGGATCTCCGCTGCAGTCTCCGGCATCTCCTGCGGCAGAACAGAAGCCTCTGGCCGGCCTCCGCCGGCACGATCGAAGAAGCCTCGCTCGATCTCCGCGAGCTGGGATCGGATGCCCAGATCCACCGAACCCAGCGCAGTTTCAATAATGCAATCGCCCAGCCGCATTCCATCGCCCGCCGCCACGATCGGCTTCACCTGCAGATGGGGTAGTAGCGCCATGGTCCTGCTCCAAAGTTCCAGATCGCCGGCGGGCACGCGCAGGCGAACCTCGGTAGAATCGGAGAGTTGCCCCAGCGCGACACGCACCGCGCCGGTGAGCAGCAGCGGATCCATCTGCGCTTCGCGGCGCAGGATGCGCGCGGCCACCGCCAGCGCGAGCTTCACCACCTCCTGTTCGACCGAGTGCATATAGCGATCACGCTCCCGGGCAAAAGTCTCGATCAGATCAGCAGCCTGCCGCACGCGCTGCTCCTCGGCGGCAGCCCGTGCCGCAGTCTGCATCTCGCGCTCGGCCTGCTGACCCTCCTGCCGGCCGCGCTCGCGCCCTGCCTCGAAGAAACGGCGCGTTTCCTCGGCCAGGCGCTGCTCGAATGCCGCCGCGGCCGCCTCTCCTGATCGGCATAGACCATCTCCGCCGGCCTCCGCCGGCCCGCTAGATACAGACTTGTCCTCATCCGCCCAACCATTCCAGGCTATCGGCACAGGCGCATCGAGGCAGACTGGATACTCAAAAAGTTCGATCCGCGCCGATGCATGGTTTCCGCGTCCCGCTCCAAACTGTCCCAAGCTCTTCCTTCTCTCTGATTACTGATTCTGATTAGTGCTCAATCTGACTCCCTGCCGATGCAGCCGTTTCTTGCTTTGTCAATTCGTGCTCAAACCAGCATCTCGTCACCACTTTCCAGCTTCAGCACGACTTTGCCCTCCGCTTCGAGGCGCCGCGCCAGGTTGAGAATCTCCTGCTGCGCCTGAGCCACCTCGCGCGAGCGCACCGGTCCCAGCACTTCCATGTCTTCCTTCAGCATCTCCACAGCCCGGGAACTCATGGACTTGAATATCTGGGCCCGCAGTTCTTCGTTGGCTCCGCGGAGGGCCAGTGCCAATTGCCGTTTGTCGACGCCGGAGATAATCTCGCGAATCGTATCTGGCGGGACCGTGACCAGGTCTTCAAAGGTGAACATCAGGTTGCGAATACTGAGAGCAAGCTCCGGTTGGCCCTGCTCGATCATCTCGAGAATCTTCTTGGCCTCCTCTGCGTTGAGCCGGTTCAGCAGGTCAGCCACTGCCTTAAAACCGGAGTAGCTTTCGCGCGCGGCGTCCCCCACATTCTCCAGCCGTCGGTGCAAAACCTGCGCGACTTTCTGAGCCATCTCCGGTGAAAACTGGCGCATCTCGGCCAGCCGCTGAACGGAGACCACCTTGCGCTCCTCGCTCAGGTTGCCGAGCACCATCGATGCCCGGCGCGGATCGAGATGCGCCAGCACCAGGGCAATCGTCTGAGGATGTTCGGAGTCAAGCAGTTTGCCCAACTGCTGCGGATCGGTAAGCCGTAGTTTGGCGAGGTTGCCCTGAGCCGCCTCCTGCGAGCGTTGCGCCTGGGCAAGCAAGTCCTCGGCCCGCTGCTTGCCGAAGGCTTCGGTCAGAAGGCGTCCGGCATAATCCAGGCCGCCATGGACCATGAAGTTCTGCGTCTCCAAAAGCTCCCAGAACTCTTCAACGATTTCGGCGGAGATTTCCGGCGCCACACCGCGAAGGTCAGCCAGTTCTTCAGTAATCTTCTGCACGTCCGCTTCGGGAAGCGTGCGCAGGATCTCCTTGGCCAGCTCTTCGCCGACCGCAACCAGCAAAATGGCCGCCTTGCGCACACCGGAGAGGCGCGCTGACCTGCGGCGCCGTGATGCTACGGGTTCGTCCTCCTGCTCTGCCAAGCGTCCGGTCCTTTCACCTTCATTACTGATCGGAATGAATCCAACTCTGCAACAACCGCGAACTCTGCGCCGGCTCACGCTTGAGGTGCGACGTTACCAGCTCAAAGATCTCCTGGCTCTTGAGCCGATCGGGATTCGCTTCGGCCGGTGCCGGAGAAGAGAGCGCGGGCTGCGTCACAGCCGCTCCAGCCGGCAGTTCCCTGCTCCCCGTTTTCGCGGCTTTCGCGATCGCCGGCGCGGAGGTAGCCTGGCGCAGGGCCGGCCGCACTCCGAAGGCTAGCACCGCCAGCAGACCGGCCAGCAAAGTCAGGTACTTGATCAGCAATGGAGAGCTCTCCGCGGTTGTCATCATCCGCTGCAGCGGCGGCACCGGCTGCTGGATACGATTCTGTTCGAAGGCCAGATCCTCGACCGTGAGCATATCGCCCCGCGCGGCGTCGTAACCCACCGCTGCCTGCGCCAGCGCCGTCAGATTGCGCAGTTCCTCTGCCGAACGCGGCTGCCAGACGGCCGCTTTGCCCTTGCTCGCGGGTTGAGTCAGCCGGTCGTTCACGACAATCGCCGCAGTCATGCGCCGCACACGCCCCGGATTCTCCGCCGTGTGGCGCACCGTCTTTGAGGCCGCGTAGGTGCCGGACTCTGTTTTGGCGCTCTCCGGCGGAGTTGTCTGCTTTGGGTAGACAGGCAGTGCGCGCGTATTGGGCGCATTCGAGGCCGTGCCGGGAACTCCGGCCGCAACCGGCTGGCCGCCGGTAGTCTGTTCGGTGCGCTGCATGGAAAGCGTCACCGTCTGATTGGGATCATAGGTCTCCTGGGTTACATCGGTAGCAGCATCGTCGTAGTCAAGCGTGACCGAGGCGCGCACATTGCCCGGGCCGGTTACCGGCTCCAGCGTGGATATGAGTTTATCCTCAAGCGCTTGTTCCGCACTGAGGCGCATGGCTTGGGGCGTCTTGGGTCCGAGCGGCAGGTGGCCGTCCGCATCCACCAGCACAACCCGGTCCGGGGTAAGACCATCCACGGCTGAAGCCACCAGGTTACGGATTGCATCCGCCTCGCCGTCGGCCAGCGAGCGGTGACGCAGCTTGATGACTACCGAAGCCTTTGCAGGCCGCTCCTGGTCGCGAAAGAGCGAATCGTGAGGCAGCACCAGATGAACACGCGCCGACTCAACATCAGACAACGAGCTGACCGTATGTTCCAACTCCCCCTCCAAAGCTCGCTGATAATTGACCTGCTCGTCAAACTCCGAGCCAACCCAGTTCGGCTTATCAAAAAGCTCGAAGCCCAGGCG
>JAJZNH010000330.1 GCA_021811745.1 Acidobacteriota bacterium | reverse complement strand
ATACCGGCGGCCTGCGCGTGTTGGACTATAACACCCTTACCGAAATCTCGGGATCTCCCTTCAGCACGGGAGGACTTTCGCCGTACTTCATTCTTCCCATGTCCACCGGAAAGATCATCTATATTGCCAACCGCAACGTGACCGGCAGCGCCACCGGCACAATCACCGGCTTTACCGTCGCAACCTCCGGATCCAGCTATTCGCTGACGCCTCTCAGCTCCACAGCCACCACCGGCATCGCGCCTGTGGATATGGCGGTGGATGCCACCGGCACCTACCTGATGGTTGTGAATTCCGGCGGTGTTCCCGATCTCAGCGTCTTCACCTTTGATTCCACGACCGCCGGCAAGCTCAATTCCGCGCTCAGCGCCCCCACCGGGGTTGATCCCGTCCAGGCGAGCGCCATCGCGGCGCTGCCGTAGCAAATGTTCTCCCGGGCATGCAAAAGTAAGGAAGGGCTACGGTGCCTCGCGGCCCGGCCGCAGCGTGGTGCGGCAGAGCAGTGGTATCAACGCTTGCCACAACCCGGGGCCCGATTTTGTGTCTAACCCGATAGGAGAGATTAAGAACACCGTGCGCAAATCAACCCTACTCGCTCTTGCAGGCGTCTTTTTGCTGCTTGCTATGGCATGGCTCTTTTTCGTGGTATTCCAGATTCCTGCCGCAGCTCAATCCGGCGACTTTCAGATTGCGCTCAACGGCAAACCCGTGGGTACGGCCAGCTACCATTTCCAAGGCACTCTCAAGGGCTACACGTCGACTTCTATGGTCCGTGTCTCGATGAAGGGTCTCGACTACGCCTTTTCAAAATCGGAGCGCCTCTCGCGGGCCAGCGAGCTGCAACATGTTTTCTTGAGCGCGGTGGTCAACAACTCAGCCGTTACCGTCTCCGCCGACCCGGCCGGCGCGCAGGTTCTGCTGAAATTCTCCGCCAACGGCCGCGGCACCGCCAACCGCCTGCCCGCGCACAAGGCTGCTGTTTTTCTTCCTGACTTTGACCCGGGCGCCTTGGAAACTCTGCTGGTGCTCGCCGTAGAGCACAACGACCGCGATCTCTGGGCGATCATTCCCAAGCAGGAAGGGTCGGTAGCTCCCGTCACGCTTGCCACCTTGCCCGACGAACAGGGAACCCTTGACGGCAAGCCCGTGACCGTTCATCACCTCGTCGCCACCATCATTGGATCTAAAACAGATATCTTCTCGGGGCCTGACAACCAGCTGCTCCAGGCTGAACTGCCGCAGGAAGGCTTTGCGCTGGTGCGCAAGGGATTCGTGCTCAAGCCACCTGCCCGCCCCCTGGCTCCGTCGGCCGAATGAAAAAATTCAGCTCCGAACCGTGGCCTGTAGTCGCACCCGAACTTCCTCCCCCGGTTGCAGTGCAACTTGCAACGGGATGGCTTCGAATCCTGGGACCAGATTGAAGGTTCTTTCTTTGGGGACGGCTTTGAATCCCTGCGCCGCGTCCGTACTTACCGTGAGCGTACCTCGTGCCTTAGAAATCTTCACGGTCCGCGGATCAGGCTGCTCCATCACCTCCGCGGCTCGGGCCATCACCGGCACAATCAAGTGCATTGGCGCCGGCCCCGCCGTATCCACGCTCGCAGCCAGTTCTACAGTCCCTTCACTCAACCGGTAGACGAGATGATAGCGAACGTCGCCGCCGGGAATGGGCTTGTGCCCCGTGGTCAGCATGCGCCCTTGTGCATCGAAGACAATCTCGCTTCCAGTGCGGTTTGCCGTCAGCGCGGCCTTCAAATCGTCGAGACTGGTGTAGGTCTCCTTGCCGGCGCACTCGATCCGCGGCGTCAGCGTCATATGCGGCGCATCGCGAAACTGCTGCTGGTTTGAGATTTCAATCATCGCGTACTTCGTCATGCTGGCCGTAAGAATCGGGCCGAGTTGGCGGTGATACAAGAGCGACAAGGCTCCACCACTGGCGTGTCCGCCGCCCGACTCGCCGCCGCTCCCCGCCTGCACGTCTTCCACATACTCCCAGTCGTACTCCGTAACCGTCGCGCGCCACGGCCCCACTGCCGCCAGTCTCGTCCCAATCACGGGAAAGGTCTTCAACCCATACACCTCATCGCGAGGCAGAGCCAGCCGCTGGTTCGTTTCCGCGCTGAAACTGGCCCGGTCCAACACTGTCGCCAGCGTCTTGGCATGCGTAAAGGTGTGGTGAATGCACGGCAGGTCGCCGTGTACGTGATAGTCCGGTCCGCCGTAGAGAAGCCCATCGTGCGTGCACGCCGCCATCAATTCCGCATTGCGCCGCGCCACTTCCCGGAACTTCGGCTCGTACTTCGACATCAGCATGAAGCCCGATGGGCAGCCGTCACTGGTGCGGCTGCCCCACCAGCTCCACTTGTAGTTGCGCGTGCCCCAACTGTTGTCCCACGCGCCATCGGGCAGCATGAACTCCATGTGCGCCTTCATGGCCGCAATCACCTGTTCCCGCACCCGCTGATCGTCAGCGAGCAGGCTGTAAAGCGCCAGCGCCGGCAGCGACTCCTCGACGTTGTATCCCAGGTCCACAGGACGGCAGCCTTTGGGCGACACGCTCTGGAGCGGATGCCCCTCGCCGAAGAGAATCCCATCCGGTGTGAACTGCCGCAATACTTCCTGCGCCAGCTTGCGCCCGCGCTCGATGTAGTGCTCGTCTCCCAACACCCGGCCGCAGAGCACAAAGGCCAGTGTCGCGGTCACCGGATAATTCACGTTGCCGGTCTCAATGGTGATGAATCCGTCGAGAAATTTCGCCGCCCGCGCCAGCCGGTCCGTCCACTGTTTGCGCGTCGGCGCATCCAGAACCTCGCCGTGGTGTTCGAGCGCTTCGGCCAGCGAGATGGCATGAAAGACCGTGATGCCCTTCCATGTGCTCAGCGTGACGTCGTTCACCCAACTGCCATCGGCGCGGCTCACCTGTGCCTCCGACCACGCGTTCACCAGCAGCGCCCCGCGCAGATACTTCGCCTCGCCGGTCACATGTGCCATCCTGAGCAGCGGATACACCGCATCGCCGCAGCGCCCGTGAATCAACACGCAGGAAGGACAGAGCAGCCCGCCATAGAACGCTGGATCGCGGAACTCCGTCACCTGCCGCGCCAGCATTCCGTCACACCATGCCTTCAGGAGATCGGAGTAGAGTTTCTGCTCGGTGGTTTGCTGATCTGTAGACGATGAAGCTTGCGCGCCCGCGGCGGCGAGTTCAGGAAACGCAGTCTTCGCTCCCAAAATGACAGCCCCGGCGCTGGACAGCCGCAGCAGTTCTCTGCGCGTCAGCGCGTTGCAAAAATTGTGAGTTTTCATACTGGAGGAAATACTATCGCTTGCCCGCAAGCGATGTACACCAACCGTTAGCTCCTGCTCTCAAAACCAGAACGATTGATCTCACTCTGAGGACAAAGGTCAGGATTTACGAGAAGGAGAATTCGCATTTGCCTTCACAATCATTCATCGCGGAACATCGGATGTGGAATCAGCCGGCGGTAGTCTTCCTGGTGCGCTCCGTCCAGGCACGCCTCGATGATCTTCTTGCCCAGCGGATCGAGGCCGGGAACAAGAAAATGCTTCAGCTCGCGCGCGAAGAACTCGCGCCACTGCCTGGCGCCTTCTTCGTAGACATCCATGCCGCCCTGCAACTGCTCTTCCACCTGGAAAAAGACGCGCGCGATCATCGACCCCTCGATGCGCAGTTGCTTCGGGATGTAGCCCAGCAGCGGGCATAGCGCCTCATCCACCTGCTCGCGGGCGAAGCGCGCGCTGCCGCGCCGCGCCAGATATTCGCGCGCGATCCACTCCGGCATGAACCCCACCTTCCACGCGCCGATATGCTGGTTGGGCAGCAGCACGTAGCGTGTCTCCGGCGTCTCGACGATCTGGTGGAGCAGCAGATTGGCCTGGTCCACGCGGCATCCCGTGGCAAACGCCCAATACGATCCCACGCCTTCTGACTGCATCTCCTTGCTCTTTTGCGTCTGGATGCTGGGATTGGCATGTCCGCGCGGCGCCACCAGCCGCCACAGCCACGCCAGCGCCGGGCTCAGCACATGCAGCATTCCCAGGATGCCGTAGAGCTGGCTCTCGCGATGCGTGGGCGGGCAGCGCACGCCAAAGCTGCGCACATCCACCCGTTGCGGCCCATCCAGAACGTCTTCGAGCAGCCGCCGCGGCAGAATCACGCGCGGATTGGGACACATCTTTCCCGGCGCGTCCTCGACGTGCTCCCACGTCAGGCACGTCCCGCCTGGGACAACGTGGTGGTTCAGAAAGATCAGCGGTTCGGGTGGCTCAATGCAGAGCCGCTCCAGGTTCGGCGCCGTTCCGTAGGCGTGAATATGGTCCACGCGCACAAACCAGCCACTCTCAGCATCGGCCACCACCAGCCGGCCATGGTTTCTCTGGTAGCTCGGATGCGCGCACGCCATATCATCGGCGATGGGCCGCAGATGGCAGGCCTCGGGCAGGTTCAGTGTTCGCTGCTCCAGAGTCACGACGTTCCGCCCGAGCAGCAGCCGGCCATCCTCCATGCGGTGGATGTGCTCGGTCATCTCGCTCTTGCCGCCGCCACTCGCTCCCTCGTGCATCAGGATCAGCTGATTCTCATAGGGAGTCACAACAGCTACCGCCGCACAGTGGTTCGTGGTCCAGCCCTCGCGCTCGCCCCGGTCCAGCAGCATCGAGTAGACGCCCTTCTTTGCGCTCGGTCCCGGATAGAGGTTGTAGGCAAAAACCTCCTGGTGCGTCTCCTTCCGGTCGTGCACCACGATCTGACGTCCGCCAAAGTGCGTGTGCCGGAACGGCGGCGCGACAAAGAGCACGCCGCCTGTAATCCTGAAGCCCGCTGGAACCCGGCTCCGCGGGATCATACCTTGCAGGTCCGCCAGCGCCGCCGCGAAGAACGCCGCCTGCCGCGGCAAAATCAGCAGGCTCCCATACCCGAGCGCATCCGTTCCCGCATAGAACGGCATCGCCACCAGTTCCTGCGTCTTCAACCAATCCAGAGTCTGCCGCCGTGTCTTCTCAAACCCCTCGCCAAACCGCTCTTCATAGGTAGGCTTGTCGGTCGGCAGGTGGTCTCCGATCACCATCGCGTCCGGGTCGCGCCGCCGCATGGCGGGGTCGGGATAGTTGACCGACAGGCCGTTCCTGGCCTTGGTAATCACCGCCTCCATGATCCGTCCAACACCGGGCGTCTGAAAGATGACCTCAAAGACGCCATGGTCATCACGGTTGCCCAATGCCCAGTCCGTCATTCCCGACGGCCGGCCAAGTGCCCAGTCCAACAAATCCTGGCGAGTTTCCGGCGTTTGCACCAGGGGAGCCGCGCTCAGCACCTCGCACACAGATGCCGGCAGTTCCAGATTTGCCCAGTCGGCTTGAAAGTCAACTAGACCAGCGCCTTTAAGGGCGGTATCCATCCTTCTTCTCGCTTTCTCAGGGGAACGAAATGCGCCAAAATCCCACTCGATCCAGGGACTGCAAGTCCTTTATCGCATCAGCCGTCACACTTGGCAGTGTTTCCTGTCACATCCAGATTATCAATTCCTGGGAAACCGCTCCCGCACCAGCCGCATCGCA
>JAJZNH010000807.1 GCA_021811745.1 Acidobacteriota bacterium | reverse complement strand
GAGATAGGACCGCGTCAGATCGAGTGCGTTGAGCACGCGGCCTCCCAACGGCAGGATACCCAACATATAGCCGCCGCCGGCGGTCTCGCCACGCTCGATGATGGCGGCGGATTGGCCTCGACGGCGCAAGGCGGCTCCCAGCGTGGCGCCGGCGATGCCCGCGCCCACGATCAGAATGCGCAGGCGCGCATCTGCAATTCTCTGTTCGATCCGGTCTGCGACTGTTTCGCCAAGCATATATTTCTACACCTCGCAATCTATTGCGGCAAAGACACGTCTTCGACTTCTTTTCTTTAGCGTTCGGCGCGCGGGGGAAACACAAACGGGGCCATAGCACCGGCCTGATGATGGTGCGGCGATCCGGTTGCCATTCTAATCTCCGTTGACACCCTGTCAACGGCTCATTGAATTGGGTAGAACCTCGTGATGAGATGCAGAAGAGAAGCAATGTCATTCGGCAAATCCGCCCCGGCGGGGCGAATTCGCGGCGCTACAATGCTAAGGTACCTGAGTATACGCAGATTGCTACGGCAGTTTCATTTTTACTTTCTCTAGAAGCCGTAGGGCAAAGCGGTTCTTCCCGATTGCAATGGGCCACCTTGCACACTGCCATCACGGCAGTGCGAGATGTGAAATGCTCAGGAGCGGAGTGGGTAAATGCCCGAAACAATCGATTGGCCGACACGCGGGGGTGGTGGGTCGCGGCGCTGGGGCTTATTTGCCGTTGCTGCCATCGTTATTCTTGTTGTCTTCGGTGGACGAACCGCGATCTCCTACTGGGTAGACCTGCTGTGGTTCCGGTCCCTGGGCTATGCGCAGGTGTTCTGGACGACGCTGCGGCTGGAGTGGGCAGTCTTTCTGATCTTCGCAGCGGTCACCTTTGCGGTTGTGTATGCGGCGTTTCACGCGCTCAAGCGGGCCCATGACCGTGACCTGCCGGACACACACACGATCTTCATTGGCGGGCAGCCCGTCGAGCTGCCGGTGGCGAAGGTATTGCGCTTCGCGTCCATCGGCATTTCGCTGGTAGTGGCGCTGGCCACGGGCGCGGCGATGGAGGCGCAATGGACCACGCTGGCGCTGTTCCTGTACGCGCCTCACGCCAGCACTGGAATCCTCGACCCCATCTTCGGGCGGCCGCTCGACTTCTACCTGTTCACGCTGCCCGCGTGGCAGATGGTGGGCGGATGGCTGCTGACGCTGGGAGTGCTGGTGACCATTCTCGCCGGGCTGTTTCTGCTGGTGGCGGGAGGGGCGAATGCACTGCGTGGAACTTCCGCAAGGTATGCTCCTTTACCGTGGCGCGGGGTTTCCATTGCGGTTGGATTCCTGCTGCTCACCATTGCGTTCCAGGTTTACATCTCTCGCTTCGGACTGCTGATGCAACAGCACACGATCTTCTCCGGCGTGGACTACACCGACGCGCACATCAGGGTCACGGGGCTCTTGTTCGTAGCGGCGGCGCTGGTGATCGGAGCGGGGATCGCCATCGCTGGCGGAGTGAGAGAACCACGCGGGCGCTGGGTGGCGGCGGCCATCGCTCCGGGGGTGGCATGTTATATGGTGGTGGGCATCGCCGGATGGTACGTGAGCACCTTTATCGTGAAGCCCAACCAACTGAACCGGGAACGGCCTTACATATCACACAACATCGGGATGACACGCCGCGCCTATGGCTTGGACAAATTCTCGCAGTTTGAATTTCCCGCCGAGACCAACACCAACGCCATCGATCCCAACAACGACAAGGCGACGCTTGACAATATCCGGCTATGGGACGTGCAGGCGCTCCAAGATACGCTGCGCCAGGTGCAGGAGATCCGCACCTACTACGACTTTCCGGGCATCGACATCGACCGCTACATGATCAACGGCAACCTGACCGAGGTGATGCTGGCGGTACGCGAGCTGGACCAGAACAAACTGCCCGCCAGCAGCAGCAACTGGATCAACGACAAGCTGATCTACACACACGGCTACGGCGTGACGATGAATAACGTGAACGGCTTCACGCCGGAGGGCCTACCGGAGCTGCTGCTGAGCAACATGCCTGTACAGAGCACCGTGCCCGGGCTGAAGGTGACGCGGCCCGAGATTTACTTCGGCGAGATGACCAACACCGACGTGTATGTTAAGACGGGCCAGCGGGAGTTCAATTACCCGCAGGGCGAGACGAACGATTACAACACATACCAAGGGACGGGAGGCATCGTGATGGGCGGCCTTTTGCGCCGCTCACTAATTGCCTTCGACCGCGGCGACACCACTAAGGTGCCGTTCAGCGACGATATTACCGCGCGAAGCCGGCTGCTGATGCGGCGCAACGTGAGCGCGCGGGTGGCCGCGCTAGCGCCGTTCCTGACCTTCGACAGCGACCCTTACATCGTCGTGGGCGATGACGGGCAGCTTTACTGGATTATCGACGCCTTCACCTCATCCAACACCTATCCTTACTCGGCCGAGGAGAACCTGGGCGACCAGACGATCAACTACATCCGCAACAGCGTGAAGGTGGTGGTCGACGCCTACAACGGGACGGTTACCTTCTATGTCTTTGACAAGGAGGATCCCATCATCTCCGCATGGCGCGACCTCTTTCCGGGGATGTTCAAGGATGCATCGGCGATGCCGGCCTGGCTGCGCAAGCACGTGCGCTATCCGAAGCCGCTGCTCAGCGTGCAGGCGCAGGTTTACGGGCTTTACCACATGATCGATCCCGAAGTGTTCTATAACCGCGAAGACCAATGGACGGTGGCCACGGAGACCGGAATGGGCGAGGGCGGCGATCAAGCTCCACAGACGATGGAGCCGAATTTTGTGCTCATGAAGCTGCCGGGAGACACGAAGCTGGAGTTCGTGGAGATTCTGCCCTTCACGCCGCTCAACCGCAACAACATGATCGGATGGATTGCGGCGCGCTGCGACGGGAAGAACTACGGCACCGCCATTGTCTACGACTTTCCTAAGACCAGGCTGGTGGACGGGCCGCAGCAGGTGGAGGCGCGCATCGACCAGAACGCCCAGATCTCAGGGCAGCTTACGCTGTGGAACCAGCAAGGCTCGCATGTGCTTCGCGGCAACCTGCTGGTGATTCCGCTGGGCAAGACGCTGCTCTACGCGGAACCGATCTATCTACAGGCGGCGCAAAGCCCAATGCCGGAGCTGCGGCTGGTGGTGCTGGCGCTGCAGGACCGTTTGGCCTACGGGCCGGACTTTGGAACGGCGCTGGCCTCGCTCTTCGGCACGGCATCATCTTCGTTGACCGCGACGGCTGCTGCGCCGCAGGCCACGTCGGCGCCGGTGGCCGGGGGAACACCGCAACCGGCGGAAAGTGTGAACGCACTCATTCAACAGGCCAGCCAGGACTTCAACGAATACCAGAGCCTGACAGCGGCCGGAAGATTGGGCGAGGCCGGGAAGAAGCTGGACGATTTGAAGGCCGTTCTCGGCAAGCTGAACGCGCGGGCGAGATAAACGCGCGACTAGAGCGCTCCGACCGGCAGCCCGCTCTCAGGCGGGCTGCGGATTTTTGAACCAGCCCAGGCCCTCCGGGGTTCCGGCCGCGGGGACGTATTCGCAGCCGATCCAGCCTTCGTACCCAAGCTGGTCAATCAGGTCGAAGAGGTAGCCGTAGCGGACCTCGCCGGTCGAAGGCTCGTGGCGCTCGGGGACGCCGGCAATCTGGAAGTGGCCGACACGCGTCTGCGTGGGATCACCGAGGTACTTGCGAATCTTGGTGGCCAGATCGCCTTCTTCCACCTGGCAATGGAAGAGATCCATGAGGATTTTCAGATTTGGCTTGCCGGTTTCGGCGGCGATGGCGTGGCCTTCGTCCTGACGGTTGAGGAAGAAGCCTGGGATGTTGCGTTGGGCGATGGGCTCGATGAGCACTTGAATGCCGGCGGGCAGGGCTTGGTCCGCGGCCCAGGCGAGGTTGGCGAGGTAGGTTGCGCGCAGGCGGGCGCGATCGGCGCCGGCGGGGGCGAGACCGGCCATGGCGTGGATACGCGGGCACTCGAGGGCGTGGGCGTATTCGATGGCGCGCAGAAAGCCGTCGCGGAACTCCTGCTCGCGGCCCGGCAGGGCAGCGATGCCGCGTTCGCCGGCGGCCCAGTCGCCGGGAGGGGCGTTGAAGAGGACCTGGCGCAGGCCGTTCTGCTTCAGCCGGTCAGCCACAATGTGGGCTGGATGGTCGTAGGGGAAGAGGAACTCGACGGCCGTGAAGCCGTCCATGGCGGCGGCGGCGAAACGGTCAAGAAAGGTGTGCTCGTTGTACATCAAACTGAGGTTGGCTGCGAAGCGTGGCATCGGTTACTCCATCGAAACGATCCGTTGAAAATTTATCATGCAACGGGGCGGCGCCACTCGCCTGCGGGGGTACCCCCCCCCAATCCCTGGGAGTAAATATTCTTTTTTCAGTAACTTGAGGGGTGTGCCTCTCTGTATATATTTGAAAGGGCATATATTTGCCGGCAAAAATTAGAGAGCAAAGGAGTTAGGGCGCATTTTGCGGCGTTTTCACCACGCCGTGTGCATTTCCCTGACCCGAAGACCACCGGAGTCCACGCTTTCTTCCGGCATGAGAAGCTCCCCATGGGGACAGCGGCCACGAGACGGAGAGTGCGGCACCCCCTCTCGACTTCGCGATCAGGATAGCAGGATCGGACAAATTTACCCGCAGAGGCGGTCGAGGAAGATGGGCTTGGAGATGAATGAGTTGAAAGGTCAGACGGCGGAAAGGGGAATTGACAGGATTGGGCCGGACGACGCCCGTTGGGAGAGCGCGATCCTCCACGTATCGCGGAGCAGGTGAAACAGCGGCGAGGCGGACTGGAGAGAAGGGATCGGGTGGAGGTTCCTGGTATCCCGGGTTCCAACAGCGAGGCCCGGGGCCCCGTTTTCGTCCAGAGTTGGGCTTTGGAGGAGTGGGGCAGCCGGCGGTTCCCACCTCCCAAGAGCGGGGACATGGAGCATCGGGCGGCCCGGCAGATGAGCATGACGCCGGAGAAGGCGGCGCGCTGGCGGAACCGCTTTTTCGCCGGCGGCATCGCGGCTCTGGAGAAGGACGCGCCGCGGCCGGGCCGCACCCCCACCATCACCGACCGACGAGTAAAACGAGTGGTGGAGATGACACTGCACAACAAGCCGGCAAACGCCACGCACTGGTCGACGCGGACCATGGCGCATGCGGCGGGCATCAGCGAAGCCAGTGTGCGCCGTATCTGGCGTGCTCACGGACTGAAGCCACATCAGGTACGAACCTTCAAGTTGAGCCGCGATCCCCGGTTCCAGGAGAAACTGGAGGATATCGTCGGCCTGTATCTGAACCCGCCCGAGCACGCAATCGTCCTGTGCGCCGATGAAAAAAGCCAGATTCAGGCTCTGGATCGTACCCAGCCCGGCCTGCCAATGAAGAAGGGCCGCTGCGGCACCATGACCCATGATTACAAGCGCAACGGAACGGCTACGCTGTTTGCCGCACTCGATGCGCTCGAAGGCCAAATCGTCTCCATGTGCGACGACCGGCACCGCCATCAGGAATGGCTGAAATTCCTGCGCGCCATCGATGATATAGTGCCGGCTCACCGGCAAATCCATAT
>JAJZNH010000668.1 GCA_021811745.1 Acidobacteriota bacterium | reverse complement strand
TTCTCAGCAACCCCAACTATCCCGGCTTCTTCCGCGAACTCGTCAACCTGCCGGCCGTCAACTTCCGCCTCATGCCCGCCGGGATGTCGTTTGACGAAGCCGCCCTGGCCGAGCCTCTCGCCATCGCCGTGCATTCCCTCCGCCTGGCTTCCATTCGCCTTGGAGAAACCGTTGCGGTTCTCGGCGCCGGTCCCATTGGCCTGATGACCATCGCCGCCCTGCGCGCCGCCGGCGCCGGCCGCATCTACGCCATCGAGCCCCTTGCTCACCGCCGCGAGCTCGCCCGGGGCATCGGCGCCCATGCCGCCTTCGAGCCCGACGAAGCAGTCGAGGAAATTCTTCGCGCCACCGGCATGCGCGGCGTGGATTGCGCCATCGACTGCGCGGCCGCGGAGCACACGACCAATCAGGCCGTCCAACTCGCACGCAACGCCGGCCGGGTTGCCCTCACCGGCATTCACTCCGTCGCCATGGTCTCACTGGACGGCTCGGCTATGCGGCGCAAGGAACTCACCATCTTCAACGTGCGCCGCTCCAACCACGAGACCGACGAGGCGATGGAACTGCTGCACGCGCACGCCGCCTGGTTCGCCCCGGTGCTGACCCACACCCGCCCGCTCGATCGCATCGGCGAAGCCTTTGACCTCGCCAGCCACTATCGCGACGGAGTGGGCAAAATGACCATCCGGCCGTAGGGCGCAACCGCGGCCCGGGAATTCAGAATGTCGCGTGAATCGAGGAAGCGTCAGTCGTACCGCTCGAAGACGATCTGCTTCTTGTGCCAGCCGTACTTCTTCAGCAGCTCGCGGACGCTTGAGACCATGTTGTTCAATCCGCAGATATATGCATAAATATCGAACTTTAAACCCTTGACTGGAATAGCGGGATCCACTTCGCGCTGCGGCAGCGGCTGCCCCAGCCGGGCCGCCCGCTCCTCTACGATGCGCGCCAGATGGTCCTGCACGTAACCACGCAACCCGGTCCAGTTCTCCTGCGCGCGACTCAGGGTGGGCACATAATGGAAGTTCGGCTTGCGGCTCGCCAGCGCCTCGAACTCCTCGTGGTAGTAGAGATCGGTTTCGTAGCGCGTGCCGTAGATGAGCCAGATATCCTTGCCGTTGCTGCGGTCCTCGCCGCTCTCCGGAAACAGCCACTGCGCATAGGCGCGCATGGGCGCGATCCCCGTGCCCGTCGAAATGAAGACCGAATCCGTCACCGGCTCCCGCAGCACAAAATGTCCGTGCGGGCCGTGCACCTGGATCGCGGCGCCCACCGGCAGGTCGGGCAGGTCCACCAGGTAGTTCGAGAAAAACCCATTCTCCACCCGGTTCACGCACAGCTCGAAGTGGTTTTCGCGGGCCGCCGACGCAATCGAGTACGCCCGCGTCTGCTGCTTGCCGCTCTGGTCGTTAGCGACAGCCGAAACAAACTGCCCGGGCACATAGGGAAAACTCTCCATGCCTTCGAGAACAAAATCGAGGTGGTAACACTGCGCCGCTTCCGAAATACACACTTTCCGCACCAGACGGGCGGTATAAGGCTCACGTGCCAAGAAATTGTCTCGCTTGAAAGGATATGAGGCAGGCTGGTCCCGGCCACCGGACGATTATAGAGCGCTGGGGGTTCAGGGTGTGACAGCGCGGTACAGCGCCTCCGGAGCACCGCAGCGGCAAACCTTGACCGCTCAGATTCAGCAAAGCGCACATAGGGCCAAATCCCATCACAGCACCAAACTCCGCTGCCGGAAGAGCAGCACGGTCGCAATCAGAACCAGCAATCCGGCGATCTCCGCCGCCAGGTTGATTTCGATCGCGCACTCGGCCCCGAACAGGCGAATTGAAATCGGGGGCATGCCGTGGGCGTCGGCCAGCAGGCCGCCGTAGAAAGCGCGCCCGAAGAACGCTGCAAAAAATCCCAGCATGGGAATGCCGGCAAGCGCGGCAGCCACGTAGAACCGCTGCTCCGCGAACGGCCCGGCGGCAAACACCAGCGCGATTTCAAAGACCGCAAGCGCGACGAACGCCGCGGTCTGCCACACAACATGAAAGCGCGCGTGGCCCGTCCAGGCCGAGTTCCGGGCATGATCCCGGCCGAGATCGACCGCGGCGGTCGCCAGCCCTTGCAATCCGCAGAGGATGGCCAACATAACCCGTGCAACGGCCTGATGTGTCACTGCGCCTCCAGAAAACCGGAATCAGGGGAAAAGGCCACACATGTTCAGCTCACGCCGGACACGGCGGGCAGGCGGTTCGTCTCTTCCGATTCTGCAGCCAGGGGGAGTGAGACCGTGATCGCCGCTCCGCCGCCGTTGGGATTCGCGGCGGAGACCTTACCGCCATGGGCCCGGGCTACAGCCTGGACAAAGGCCAGTCCCAGCCCATGTCCGCTCGAATTGCGCCCCCTGACGCGGGTCTCGAAAAGATGCGCCAGTACGCCGGGATCGAACCCTGGGCCGTTGTCGCTGACGCGCAGCAAGGCAATTCCTTGCTCGGCGCCGACGCCGATCGAAACGGAACAGCCGGCCGGAAGATGCTTCAGCGCGTTGTCGAAAAGGTTTGCCACCATGCGATGAAGCAGGGCGGCGTCGGCCATTACCTTGACCGGTCCGTGGGAATGAAGCGACAGCACCAGTCCCTTCTCCGACATCGACGGCTCGTACAGATCGGCCATCGCCGTCAGCAGCTCGCTCAGATCCACGGCCGTCAAGGTCAACCGCAAAGCATCGGCCTGAGCCTCAGCCACGTCGAGCGACTTGTTCAGAAAATCGGTGAGCCGGTCCAGTTCCTCGATGGCGCCCACGATGGGCTCCGCCTGGCCCTCGTCCAGTGCAAGCAGCGACATCTCCAGCTTGCCGCGGATGGCGGTCAGCGGGCTGCGCAGATCGTGCGCCAGCGCGTCGGTGATGGTATGGAGCTGCCGCACCGTGTTCTCGATGCGGTCGAGCATGTGATTGAGCGTAAATGCGAGCTGGGCAATCTCGTCGTGGCGTTCGGTCGTTGGCACACGCGTGGTCAAATCCGCATGCCCGATCCTCGATGCCGCTTCGGTAATGTCCCGAACGTGGCTCAGCATGCGCCGCGTCGTGAAGAACACAATCAGAAATCCCAGCAGGATCAGCGAAAACGAGAGCAGCACAAATCGCAGCGTCAGACTGTGCAGCACGCGCAGCTCATCGCGCTCTGAAACTCCCAGGTAGATGCGGCTTCCGTCTTCAATGGGTATGCTGGTTACCCGAAACGGAATGGAAAATCCCGCCACCCGCAGGTCGGTGGGCCGGTCGGCCTGGATGTGAAGCCTGCGAATGGCCTCGAAATTTGCCCGGCCGTCGCCCGCACCCACCCACAAGCTCAAGGCTCCATTGGCGCCGGTTTGCAAAAAGAAAACCGAATCGTTCGTGCTGCTGGCGCCGGCCTGCTTATTGGGTACTTCTTTCGACGCCAGTTCGGCGATTTCGCCCACTACCCGCCCGTACAGCGCATCCTTGGGAGTGCGCTCGGCCACGTCGCCCAGCACCTCCACCTCGCCCGCCAGCCACGCGTCTGTGCGCCGCTGGATGTCACGCGCCATAAACCGCTGCAGGAAGACAAAAACCACAACCGTCCCGCACGCAAAAGCCAGCGTCGCCCACAGCGAAATCCGCCAGGCAGCACTGCGCATGGCCGGTCTAGCGGTCGTCGACGACATACCCTACACCTCGCATGGTGCGAATCAGCGGCGGCTGGCCCTTGCCGTCCACCTTGCCCCGCAGCCGGTAGATGTGCACATCCACAACATTGGTGTCGGGTTGAATGCGCATGCCCCACACCTGGTCCAGAATCATCGAGCGCGTCACCACCCGTCCCGCGTTCCGGCACAAATATTCCAGAAGCACAAACTCCTGCTGGGTGAGCGGCAGAACCTTGCCCGCACGCGAGGCTTCGCGGCGCAGCAAATCCAGCTCCAGGTCCATCACCCGCAACCGCGTCGCTTCACCCGCCGGCAGGTTGCGCTTCAGCAGGTTCCGCAATCTCGCCAGCAATTCAGCCATCGCGAATGGCTTGGTCAAATAATCGTCGCCGCCCTGCTCCAGTCCCCGCACGCGATCGTCGACCGATCGCCGCGCCGAAAGAATCAGCACCGGAGCCTTCACTCCCATCTGCCGCAACCGCAGAATGAGCGTGATTCCGTCCTGATCGGGCAGCCCGAGATCGACGATCAGGACGTCGAAGGCCGACTCCGCAGCAAGGCTCTCGGCGGCTCTGCCGTCGGAAGCTGTTTCCACTCCGTATCCTGCTTCCTCAAGCGAGCGCCGCAGGAAGCTCTGGATGTCAACCTCATCTTCGACGAGCAATAGACGCATATGTAGAAATCGTAGCTGATCCTCAACGTGGTTTTCGGCCTTGAGGCCACGTCCATCCGCAACTCCGGTTGAAGGTGTCCACCATCCGAACCCGGCAACGCGGATTCCGTGCTTTTTCTAAAGCAGAGAAATCATGCATGCACCGGCGGCAGCTTTGAGACATTCATTTGACTATTGGAATAGCAGAAAGGCTGTATGAGGTATGAAAAAAAACCATCGGGTTCTCGTGGACCGGACAGCCTGCCACCAGAGCAACTGGAACCGGTGGAGCTTCCAGGACGACGATCTCAGTTCAGGGAACAGGACATGAAATCGGTTGGCAATGTGAGCCAATTTGACCATTCAAGACACCCGGAATTGTCATAGATTTTCGATCAGGATTGAAACTCGGCATTCAACCTCCCAACCAGAAGGAATGGAGCCACGGCCGCGCACATAAGAGATTTTCAACGGCTGGACGATCCGTTTCGATGCTCGAACGAGCAACCGGGTTGGGGAGATGGAAGAATGACTGGATTTGAAAGGGGATTTCCATGCTAATGATTTTGCTGATCGTTCTGCTGCTGCTCGCATTTGGCGGCGGAGGTGGCTATTACGGGTATCGCAGATGGGGAACCGGTGGAGGCATCGGGATTTTCGGGCTGGTGCTGATCATTCTGGTGCTGGTCTATGTCTTCGGCGGAGTTCGAATGCCCTAACCCGGCGTAGCCGGAACCAAACAGGGTGCTGTTTGCGATCTCCGGGTGGACGCCGTTGGGCAGCACGACAAGCTTGACTTCGAGCAGGGCCTCGATGGTTCCCAGCGCTTCAAGAACTGCGCCGGAAACGGGTGCATCGACCTGGACGACGGAGATGGCCTTGACGGGGCGGGGGCCGGTGCGTTCGCGGCCGAGAGCGAAGTTGGCGATGTTGACGCCGTGCTGGCCGAGGATGGTGCCGATGCGGCCGATGACGCCAGGCACGTCGAGATTGCGGCAGACGAGCAGATTGCCTTCGAGCGGGGTTTCAATGTCGATGCCGTCGAACTCGAGCAGGCGCGGCTGCTCGCCGTGGATGACGGTGGCGCTGGCGCGGCTGGCGCCGGCAGCGGTGTGCAACTCGACGGTGAGCACGGTGGCCGCACCGCCGCGCGGGCTTTCCTGCTTTTCTTCGTGGAGGCGGATGCCGCGCTCCTGAGCAACGGCGGCCGCGTTGATGCGGTTCACGTTTTCCGAGCCTTCGAGCAGGCCGGCGATGGTGGCGTTGCGCACCAGTTCGGTCTTG
>JAJZNH010000155.1 GCA_021811745.1 Acidobacteriota bacterium | reverse complement strand
ATAGGCCGCGTAATCATAGGGCAGCACGTCAGCATCGGCCATGCGCAGAGCTTCGAGGCCCAGAATCCGCGCCATCTCCTGCAGATAAAGGAAGTGGGGATCGGCATTCTGCGTATACCAGGCAAAATTGTCAAAGACGGAGTGATAGACGCCGTAAGGGCCCTCGGACCCGATGTCGGTAGAAGGCACGCCGACGTGCTGGAGGAAAGGCGTGAAATCGGAACCCGAGCCGAGGCCGCCGACGCGAATCTGATCAGCGCCTGCCGGCGGTATATTGGGCGTCTTCTGCTCATTGCGATGGATCTGGCTGTTTCGCCATTGCTGATAGACCGTCCCGCCCAGTGGGCTGGAGACAGAACTGGCGATGCCGCGGATGAACCCCTTGAGCGAAGGCACGGCAGAGGCGGAGAAATCCGGGCCGGAAACGGCTACATCCACATTGAAGTAGGCAACAGCATGATCGAGGGCTTTGGCGTGCTGTTCCACCCATTCGGTCGAGCCGATCAATCCCTCCTCTTCGGCATCCCAACTGCAAAAGAGGATGGTGCGCTTGGGGCGCCAGCCTGAGCGCAGCAGCGCGCCAATGCCGTGAGCAGCTTCAAGCAGGGCGGCGGTGCCGCTGGAGGGATCCACTGCGCCATACACCCATGCGTCGCGGTGATTGCCGACGATCACCCAGTCATTCGGGTACTGCGTGCCCGGGACCGTGCCGATGACGTCCCAGATGATGCGCCGCTGGTAATCCTGCCGCGAGACGAGATGGACCCGCACGCCGCCTGGCCCGACGTGATAGCGGAAAGGCAGCGCGCCCTGCCAGCCTTGCGGCACTCCGGGGCCCCTCAGTGCCTCCAGAATGGGCGCCGCATCGTGATAGCTGAGCGGAATCGAGATGATGTGCGGCTGGCTTCCGTACGGCGAGACGCGGTTGGAGACGGGCAGGTTCAGCGTCGAAGCCACGCCGGGCGTCTCCGGATCTCCGGGGTATTTGAAAAGGTACTGAACCGAGCCGCGCTGCACGCCCGTCGCCGGCCGCCAGGGTCCGAGCGGCCATGGATCGCCCTTGTAGTAGCCATCGTCCCGTGGATCGGAGTAAAGCAACACGCCGACGGCTCCGCGCTGCTCGGCAAGGTAGACCTTGACGCCGCGGAAGTTGGAGCCGTAGCGGCAGATCACAATCTTGCCGTGAAGATCGATGTGCAGGTCGGCCAGCTTGTTGAAGTCCTGCAGCCGGCCATAGTTGGCGTAAACCACCTCGGCGGTGACGTCACCGGAACCCGAGGAACCGTTGAAGGGCATCACGACGTGGGGATTGTTCTGATAGGGATCGCCGTGCACATGCTCGCGGGTGGGGCCGGTCATCAGCAGATGCCCGGCGGGGTCGTATGCCTCCACGCGCACCACTTTGGGCCAGTTGAGCAGAACGCGGTAGGGGACGATTTCGGTCTCAAGACCGGCAGCGCGAAACCTCTTCGCCACGTAGTTGGCGGTCCTGTGATCTTCGGGCGTAGCAGCCATGTGGGGCTGGGCGGTGAGCGACTTCAGTTCCTCGCCAGCCAGCCGGGCGCTCGGCACAGCGAGGAATTGCGTCTCGATTTTGGACTGCGCGCTGAAATTGGCATAGCCAAAGGCGGAGGCGTTCCCCGCCGATTGCGACGGCGCCGAAACGGGCAGGAACAGAAAAAGAATTGAGAAAACAAGAAGATTCCGCACAGTCCATCCTACAACTCCGCGAAGGAAGGCGCTCGGCAAGCGAATCGTGGCGGACCATACCTGATGCGCAGGTTGATGCTGCGCTCAATCTCCATTGAAAGCCCCTGCCGGTTGGCGGCGGCTTAGGCCACCGGCTGGCTACAATGGGCGCAACGCCGGGCGGCCAGCGGAATCTCGCTGAGACACTCGGGACACGGTTTGGTCGTGGGCGCGGCCGGCGCCGTCGGCTTCTTCAGCCGTGCCTGCAGCGCGTTCATAGGCGTGACGATGGCAAAGTAAACCACAGCGGCAATGATCAGGAACGAGACCACCGCGTTGAAGAAACTGCCCACCTTGATCTGGCCTCCGCCAACGTGCAGGACCACGCCGCTGAAGTCGGGCTTGCCGAGAGTGGCGGCAATGAGCGGATTCAGCACATCGCCAACCAGCGAGGTGACGATGCCGTTGAAAGCGGCGCCCATGATGAAGGCGACTGCCAGATCGACCACGTTTCCGCGGAGAATGAAATCGCGAAATCCCTTGAGCATGGTTCCTGTCCTCCTGTGCGGTCTACGCTTGCCCTCAGTGATTGCAGGTCATGCCGCATTGTACCCCGGCCCATCCTGCAGGTAAACAAAGAGTTGCTGCAGGATGTCGCGGACGGAGGCGCGAAGGCCGCAGCTAAAGATAGACCGAGAAAAATACCACCAGCGCCAGGATCATCAATTCGGAATAGAGCAGAATCAGGACGCCGGCGTAATAGAGATTTCTTTTGGGGCCAATGCAACGGCCGGTTTCGACCATCGCCCAGCAGACAGCGGGCACAGCAAGGAGATGCCAGCGCGAGCCGTGCAGGGCGGTCGTATTGGGGAAGCCGGCGAGATAGAGGCTGGCGGCCAGCGCTCCAAGAGCAAGCAGAGTCCCGCGCGTGAGCGACGGCTTCCGAATACGGAAGATGGACGGGGGGGGAAGCACCGCTCCCTTAGTTTAGGAGGATTGAAGCTAACTTGCCACCAGTTCCATCCCTTTCAGCGATTCGGTGTATGGCGCGCGCACCACGCCGCGCTCGGTGATGATGGCCGAGATGTATTTGGCCGGGGTTACGTCGAAGGCCGGATTGCAGATGCCGACACCCTCCGGCGTGAGTTGCTTGCCGGCGTGGTGCGTCACCTCCACATGCGGACGCTCCTCGATCGGGATGGCTTCGCCGGTCGCGGTGGCAAGGTCGATCGTGGACCACGGCGCGGCTACGTAGAATGGGATGCCGTGCTCGCGCGCCAGGATCGCCACGTTGTAGGTGCCGATCTTGTTGGCGGTGTCGCCGTTGGCGGCGATGCGGTCAGCGCCGACAACCACCGCCTGGATACGCTTCTGGCGCATAAGGCTGGCTGCCATGTTGTCGCAGATCACCGTGGTCGGAATATGGTCGGCCATCAGTTCCCAGGCGGTGAGACGCGCGCCCTGCAGGAAGGGACGGGTCTCGTCGGCGTAGACATGGATGCGCTTGCCCTGCTCGACAGCGGATCGAATGACACCGAGCGCCGTTCCGTAGCCACAGGTGGCCAGAGCGCCGGCGTTGCAGTGGGTGAGCACTCCACCCTCGTCAGGCAGCAGAGCGCCGCCGAAAGCGCCCATAGCCTTGCACGCGGCGATGTCTTCCTCATACATCGCATGCGCCTCGGCCAGCAGTCTGCTCTTGATCTTCTCCAGGGTTACGCCGCCTGCCCGCAGATTAGCAAAGAGAATCTTCATGCGGTCGATCGCCCAGAAGAGGTTCACGGCCGTGGGACGCGTCGCGGCCAGCCGGGCGCAGATCGTTTCAAACTCCGGGGCGAATTCCTCCGGCGTGGCGGCCTGGGAATTCGTTGCTCCCAGGGCAATGCCATAAGCAGCGGAGACGCCGATGGCAGGCGCGCCGCGGACAACCATGGTGACAATCACGTCTGCCACCTGTTCATAGGTGGTGGCCAACACATAGCTCTCCTCGCGCGGGAGCTTGGTTTGGTCGAGGAAGCGAACGCCTTCGGGAGTCCAGGTAAGCGTAGGAATCATGCACGTACAGTGTAAACTGCGGAAGGAAAGCTGGGTGGTTTCAAGGGGCCTGAAAACATTTTCACAATCCACTGGACGCACCTGCTCTCCAATGCGTAGAGTTGTTCCCGTACTTTCCAGGCAATTTTCTCCAGTTTCTCTTCTCTCGGACGCCCGCCCCATGCGGAAGGCGATGAGGCAGGAAATCATGGGCACATAGATGAGGCAGGAAATCCTGGGCACATAATTGACGACCATGCAATTCTAGGAATCGGAGGAAGACCTCTTATGGCCACGCGATCCACTCCACAGGCGACGGCGAGCGCGCCCAGTTATCTTGGGCCGTTCATCACCGTCACCATCCTGTTCGGCGCCTTCGGGTTCCTGACCAACCTGAACAGCAACCTGATGCCGCAGTTGAAGTCGATCTTCAACCTGAGCTACGGGCCGGCCATGGCGGTAACGGTGGCATGGTTCTTTGCCTATCTGGTCTTTTCGGTTCCAAGCGCCAGGCTCATCGAAGCCGTCGGCTACAAGCGCACCATGGTCATCTCGCTCTTCATCATGACCCTTGGCGCGCTATTGTTTGTACCCGCGGCCCGCATGGTCAGCTTCGCGCTGTTCATGACCGCGATCTTCGTTCTGGCTGCCGGCGTAACGGCATTGCAGACCTCCGCGAATCCTTACGTATCCATCCTCGGCCCGGACCATAGCGCCCCGGCGCGGCTGACCCTGGCGCAGGCCTTCAACTCGCTGGGCGCCGCTCTGGCGCCGTTGGTGGTGGTTCATTTCATCCTCACCAACCCCAGCAAGACGGCCACACCGGCGAGTATTGCCGAGACGGTTCAGGGCCCATACGTCGCCATCGCCGTGGCGCTGCTGGTGCTGGGCATTGCCGTCATCTTCATGCACCTGCCCGCCATAACCTCTGCCCGGCCCTCGCACGCCGGCGACGGTTCAGCGGCAGGCCCCAGCATCTGGAAGTACCGGCATACGGTGCTGGGCATGGTGGGTATCTTCTTCTACGTCGGAATCGAAATCGCGCTGGCCGCCATCGCCATCAGCTTCTTTCGCACTCAGGGCATCGACAACAAGGATACGGTCGCCTTTCTGGCCCTGCTCTATTACCTCCTCATCGGCGCCGGCCGCTTCGTTGGCACGCTCCTGATGAAGTGGATCAAGGCTCATACCCTGCTCGCCATCCTGGGGTTCCTGGGTATGGCGCTGCTCTTTGCAGCCATGTTCACGCACGGCGACGTGGCCGCCTGGTCGCTGGTACTCTGCGGAGTAGCCAACTCCATCATGTATCCCACCATCTTTGCGCTGGGCATTGCCGAACTGGGCCCGATGACCAGCGAGGGCTCCGGCATCATCACCATGGGCAATTTCGGCGGCGCGGTCATTCCCGTCCTGCTGGGCGCGCTGGCAGACAAGGTCGGGATTCAACATGCCTTCATTGTTCCTATCCTTTGTTACCTCTTCGTGGCCTATTACGGGCTCATCGGCTACAAACCCACCCGTCCAGCCGCGGCATAACCCGCCCGCTGTCTCTGAGGCCCTCCGGTTTGCGCCGGAGGGCTTCGGCATTTCCAGCAGACCGAAGATCGCCGGCCGTCCCGGCAAGCCGCCTGCTGTGGACTCGCCGGCGTGCCGCTGCGTAGAGTGGACTCTGTACCAACAGGCGTGCAAGGAGTTTCTTCGTGCCCAACCTCAACATCGTCGACTGGCTGATGCTGCTGATCTGCCTCTTTCTCGCCGTGGGCATCGGCTTTACTCTCAGGCGCAGCATTAAAACGGCCGGGGATTTCTTTCAGGCCGGGCGCGCCATGCCCGCCTGGGTGAGCGGACTGGCCTTTCTGGCCGCCGGCCTGGGAGCGCAGGAGGTCATTG
>JAJZNH010000374.1:4903-5611 GCA_021811745.1 Acidobacteriota bacterium | reverse complement strand
TTGTCAACTTTATGTCAAGACCTCGCGTCTCTACGTAAAAATATCCGCACGATACAATAAGCTTCTGCGCAAGATTAACCTCTATAAGGCACGACCTGGAGTCAGAATGAGAATTGCCATACTCGGTGGCGATGGTTACTGTGGATGGGCCACTGCCCTCTACCTTTCCAGCAAAGGACATTCGGTTGCGATTGTCGATAACTTTTCCCGCCGCCTGTGGGACTTTGAACTGGGTGTCGAAACCCTTACCCCTATTCGCTCACTGCCCGAACGTCTCTCGGCGTGGCAGCAGCTCACCGGCAGAACCATGGAGACCTATGTTGGGGATCTTGCCGATTATGACTTCCTGGCCAGCATGATCCAGTCTTTCGAGCCCGAGGCCGTCGTTCATTTCGCGGAACAGCGCTCCGCCCCATACTCCATGATCGACCGGAAGCATGCCTTGTTCACCCAGATGAACAACGTTGGCGGAACCCTGAATCTGTTGTTCGCCATTCGCGAACTGGCCCCCGAGTGCCACATCGTAAAACTCGGAACGATGGGCGAGTACGGCACGCCCAACATCGACATCGAAGAAGGCTACATCACGATTGAGCACAATGGTCGCCGTGACACGCTCCCATTCCCCATGCAGCCCGGCTCTTTCTACCACCTCTCCAAGGTGCATGATAGCCACAATATCCGGTTTGCCTGCAAGATATGGGGGGT
>JAJZNH010000374.1:0-4893 GCA_021811745.1 Acidobacteriota bacterium | reverse complement strand
GTTCGAGCCACGGATCTGAATCAGGGCGTCGTCTACGGCACGCTTACCGATGAAGTCCAACTCGACGAAGCCCTCATCAATCGCTTCGACTATGACGAGGTTTTCGGCACCGTTCTCAACCGCTTTTGCGCCCAGGCGGCCATTGGCTCACCTCTCACTGTCTACGGCAAGGGCGGGCAAACGCGCGGATTTCTGGATATCCGCGACACCGTGCGCTGCATCGAACTGGTCTGCCTGAACCCCGCGGCCCGCGGTGAGTTCCGCGTCTTCAACCAGTTTACCGAGCAGTTCTCCGTCATGGAACTTGCCCAGCTTATCAAGATGGTGGGTCGAGAGATGGGTTTGCACGTCGAAATCGAGCATCTGCCTCCGCCACGCGTCGAGTCTGAGTCGCATTACTACAATGCCAAGCACTCCAAACTGACGGACTTAGGTCTGCAACCCCATCTACTCTCTGACTCCCTGGTCAGTTCGCTGATCGAAGTGGCTCTGCGCTATCGTCATCGCATCAATCCCGCCTTCTTCACCCCGAAGGTGAATTGGCGCATGACCCGCAACGAGCGCAACACCGCGCTTGCCGTCACCCCGCAGTGAGATTCTGGAAAGCAACTGGTTCGCGGACCGCCGGCTGAATGGATTCCAGGCTGCGAAGAAGGCTGTAAGACAGGTTACGGAAGGAGCGGAAAGCGCCAAAACCGCTCCTTCCGGCCTATCCAACCGAACTGGAGAAACTTCGCTCAAGCCGGCTTCACCGGCACAAGATTCCCGTCCACGATGTTGTACTTTTGTCCTCGCCAGGCAATCGATTTGCGGGTAAAGCTCATCAGCCAGATGACCGTTGCCAGTGCGTCCCATGCTGGAATCAGAGGCAACTTTGCCCAGACGCCACGCTGTCGCAGGCCCAGCGAACCCACCAGCCATGTCAGCAGACAGCGCACCACAAAATACCCGCCCAGGAACACCGCTGCCACTTCGGCTCTTGGATCCAAGGCGACCGCCGCCAGTGCCCAGGGTAAGCCGAGCGTAAACACCAAGCCCGCATGGCCCCATGGCCTCATGTGCCGCATCACCGTCATCCAGCGCAGCCGCTTGAAGAACAATTCTCGAAACGAACTGTAATCGGGAACCGTCGAAATTGCGTAAGACAGCAGCACCACCTCGTAACCGCGCTCAGCGATCAACCTCCCCACCCAGAGGTCGTCCGCAGGCTTATTCTCGATGGACGAGTAACTTGAAAACTCCGCCAGCCGGCTTCGCTTTGTGCAGATCGTCGGCCCCAACGCGAACTTCACCCCTTCCAACTGCCACGCAACCAGAATCCCGGGATAGAAATCTGACAGCATTCCGACGTCTTGCAGCCGCTGCACTATCGTCACATCCTTCGTGGGCACGTAGAAGCACGTCACCGCGCCCACCTTCGCATCGGCCATGGGCGCAATCAGCCGCCGCAAGTACTCCGGCTCAACCCGCACATCACTGTCACTGATCACCAGATGTTCATGCGCCGCCTCTTCCACCAGCCGCGCCAGCTTGGCTACCTTGTCGTTGGTGGCAACCCGCCCGCTTCCCACCAGTATGCGGATCCGCGAGTCGGGAAAGTCCGTTTGTAATTGTTGGAGAACCGGATACGCCGAATCGTTCGTATCGCCCACGCAGAATACAATCTCATACTCCGGATAATCCTGCCGGCAAAAACTGGCAAAGTTCTCGTAGGCCTCAGGATCGAGCCCGCGCACCGGTTTTAGAACGCTGAGCGGGGGCAGAAACTCCGTCTCGAGCGGTTTTGCTTTCAGAAAGAACCGCAAACTGCTGAAGATTGCGATCCCGTAATAGACAAACGGTATCGCGGCAATCAGGAGAAACACGAGTCGCATGGTGGAAATGGCTGGCAGAGCCGCTCTGTGGGTTTGAGAACTCCTCCACTGTACCATACCCGGCAAGCACCCCCGGCCGGAGTCATGCCCAAGCCAGGGCAATCGCACTTCGAATCGGGCGGAACCACCTTTGCCACGGCCCATGTTAGCTGCTGACGTAAGGGGTTGTGAGGCATGAAGTTCCTTTCAGGGGGGATTTCACGTCGAGGCAAGAGACGCTGGATCAGCTGGGTGCCTGCTGGGAGGGTCTGGACGATCCGCGACGGCGCGGCCATGCCACGCTGCACGATCTTCATGAACTGCTGATGATGGCGCTGTGCGCGGTGCTGTGCGGCGGCCAGGGCGCGGTCGACATGACGGAATTCGCCGAGGCCAAGGAGCCTTTCTTGCGCAGCTTTCTCACGCTGACCAACGGCTTGCCCAGCCATGACACCTTCAGCCGTCTGTTCCGCAATCTCGATCCGGATCAGTTTCGCGATGCGTTTCAGCGGTTTATGGCCCAGTTTTCTGAGCAGTTGCGGGGTGAAGCCAATCCTCAATCCCACTGCGGGTGCCAGCAAGAAGGTAGCGTAGTAACATCAGCCTAACCGTCGCTCAGAGACTTGCAACTGACAGTTGGACGTGCTTCCCATTTCGTTCGGTGTTGATAGAAAACGAAAAGAGACCTCTGCATGTGTTGCAACCAACAGCCACCAGAACAGCCACCAAACAATTGTTGCCTCTCGCTTTCAAGTGGCAAAAGTCGCATAAGTCTTGTACTGTTATGGTGCCCGGAGGGGGACTTGAACCCCCACGGAGGGTAAGCTCCTGCGGATTTTAAGTCCGCTGCGTCTGCCGATTTCGCCATCCGGGCCATACTTTCAAGCCACTGATCATAAAACGCTCATTACGATGTCCTCGATTATCGGAGAAGCAGAAAAGTTAGGAGCGTGCAGGAAAGTGTGACAAGTTCTCAGATTTTGAGCGGCTCTTCTCACTCCCCCATGATGCGCTTTGAGCCTGTGGTTCGGCTAACAGACACTCACACGTTCGAAGAGCGCGCTACGCATCATTCTACTATCTGTCTGACCCTACCCTCAGAACGCGTACACCTTAGCGGGTTGGTTTTACGGGGTTACCTCATCTCGTCGTAGTCGTCGTGGCCTCGGTGGCCGCGGAACTCATGCGGCGGCCTGCTGTTTTTGTTGGATCCAGTTCCGTTCATAGTCGGCTGGGCTGGGGTAATCAAGCGTGGAGTGCGTACGGCGGCGGTCGTACCAGCGCAGCCAGGCAAGCACCGCATCTTTCGCTTCGCGGATGGTGGCGAAGCGCTGCCCGTCGAGCCACTCCACCTTCAGGGAACCGAACAATGTCTCCGAGCAGGCGTTATCCCAGCAGTTGCCCTTGCGACTCATCGACGGCGTGATCCCGGGCTGGTCGAGCAGCTGCGCGAAGTCCTGACTGGCATACAGACTGCCACGGTCGCTATGAAACAGCAGCTCGCCACGCTTAGGCCGACGCTGCTGCCAGGCCATCTCCAGTGCGTCGATGACCAGGCTGCGTTCCATGTGCGGCTGCAGGCTCCAGCCCACCACGCGACGGCTGAACAGATCGATGACCACGGCCAGAAACAGCCAGCCTTCGTCGGTTGCGATGCAGGTGATATCGCGGGCCCAGGCCGTGTTCGGGCGCGGCGGCGAGAAGTTGCGATCGAGCCGGTTCGGCGCCACGGGCAGACCGTGGCGACTGTCCGTGGTGGCCACGCGAAAGCGCCGCTTGCCGCGGGCACGAATGCCATGCGCCTGCATCAGCCGCTGCACCCGTTGCTTGCCCACGCGCAGGCCTCGGCTGCCAAGCTCGCGCCAGATGCGCGGCCAGCCATAAGCGCCGCGCGTCTCGGCATGCTCCGCGCGGATGTGCACCAGCAGCGCCTCATCCGTCATGTGACGCCGTCGCACAATCTGCGCCCGCCGCAATCGATGTCGGTGATCGCCCGTGGTGCTGACGCCGAGCACGCGGCACTGCACACAGACCGGCCAGACAAAACGATGCTGATCAATAAAGGAAAGGCGAACCCCACTTCTGGCCCTTTGCAAAGAACGCCGTGGCTTTTCCCAGGATGTCGCGCTCCATCGTCACCCGCGCCAACTCCGCGCGCAAGCGCCGGATCTCCATCTGCTCCGCGCTCAACTCGCCGTTCCGCCCGGAGCCGCGCAGCTTGCCGACACGATGGGCCTTCATCCAGTTTGCCAATGTCTGCTCGACTACGCCCAACGAGCGCGCAGCCTCTGAAACGCGCTGGCTCGACTCCACCAGACGCACCTCCTCCTGCTTGAACTCAAGCGTGTAGGCCCTCCGCGCTATCTTCCCCATCTTCGTCATCCCTTCGCAGTTTAATCACTCTGCTAAGGAGTACGTTTTCCGGGGCCAAGCTCACACAGGAATGTGCTAATCTTCTCTATTGCTGCAGGAGAGTTTCAATGAGCGAATTGAGCAGACGCAATTTTGTTATATCTTTGGGGGCATCCCTTGGGCAGATGGCGTTATACGCTGAACCACAGCGTAAAGAGGGAAGGGCGGTGACCGCACACGCCAATCTGGCGGGCCGAAGACCCAATGTGGTGGTGATGATCTGCGACGATATCGGTTGGGCAGACCTTGGCTGCTACGGTTCCAATCTGCGTACCCCAAATCTGGATCGCATGGCCGGTGAGGGTGTACGCCTGACCTGCTTCGATGCTGGACATCCGATCTGCTCGGCTTCGCGCGCCGCGCTGCTCACCGGCCGCTACGCTACGCGCAGCGGCGCCAAGCCGGTGTATTTTCCCCAGGATACGGACGGGCTAGCACTGGACGAGCAGACTCTTGCGAACCTGCTGCATGCATGTGATTACCGAACGATGTGCGTTGGCAAGTGGCACCTGGGTAGCGCACCGCAGTATTTGCCCACGCGCCGCGGATTCAATTCCTACTTCGGTGTGCCTTACAGTGTTGACATGCGGCCCCTGCCCATGATCGAGGATGACAGAATCATTGAAGA
>JAJZNH010000196.1 GCA_021811745.1 Acidobacteriota bacterium | reverse complement strand
GGCCGGCAGAGTGATTGAAGTTCGGAATGCGAGCAGGTGGATTCAGAATGGTGGGCGACGCATCGAGATTCTGAAGGGAATCTCGCTTGCCATTCCTACCGGCCAGTTTGTTGCGATTGTGGGCGCAAGCGGCAGCGGGAAGAGTACGCTGCTCGGCCTGCTGGCCGGGCTTGATTCGCCGAGTGAAGGCGAGATCTGGCTGGATGGCGTGCCGATACACAATCTGGCCGAAGCGGAGCTGGCGGAAGTGCGCGGTCGCAAGATCGGGTTTGTCTTTCAGTCGTATCAGCTGATCCAGACGCTCACCGCGCTGGAAAACGTGCTGTTGCCCTACGAATTGAATGTGGAGGGAAATGGGCTTGCAACTGCACGAAAGCTGCTTGAAGAAGTTGGGCTGGGCGAGCGCATGGACCATTACCCCGTGCAGCTTTCAGGCGGCGAGCAGCAGCGCGTGGCGCTGGCACGGGCATTTGTAGTAGAACCGCCAATCGTGATGGCCGATGAGCCGACCGGCAATCTGGACTCAGAGAATGGGCGACACGTGCTGAACCTGCTGCTGGAACGAAAGCGGCGTGCGGGAACCACGCTGGTGCTGGTGACGCATGACCCCGAGGTGGCCAGCCATGCAGACCGCAGGATTGTGCTGAAGGATGGAAGGGTGGTCGAGGACAGCCTGCCTTGTACGGACTCATTGCGGGAATCGGCAGCGGCGGCCGGGCGGGAACAGCATGGCTAAACGCGCATTGAGCTGGAAACGCGCCGCAGCCATCGGCTGGCGGGATCTGAAGTCTGCGCCGGGGAAGTTTGGCTTTGTCGTGCTGTCAGTGGCGATCGGCGTTGCGGCGCTGGTGGGCGTGCGCGGGCTAAGCGGCAGCTTCCGGCAGACATTGAACTCAGAGGCGCGTTCGCTCATGGCCGGGGATCTGAGCGCGCGGATCTTTCACCAGCCTACCGCGGAAGAGAACAGCAAGATTGCGGCGGTTTTACGGCAGGCGGGCGGCGGCATTCGTTCCACCTGGGTAACCGAGACGGTTTCAATGGCGTCAGTGCCGCCGGACCCGGTGCCATTGCTGGTATCGCTGAAGGCCGTGAATCCGAGTGAGTATCCCTATTACGGAAAGGTGGAACTGCACCCGGCGATGGGCCTGCAGGATGCTCTGCGCGGCAACTCGGCCGTGGTGGCGGATGAATTTCTGATCCGGCTCAAAGCGCATGTCGGCCAGACGTTGCGGTTGGGCGGCAGGCAATTCAGGATTGCCGCTGTGATCACCGAGGAGCCGGACCGGATCAGCGCCAGCCTGGGACTGGGACCACGCGTGATGATCTCGCAGGCGGCGCTGGCGCAAACAGATCTGCTGGCTCCGGGAAGCCGGGCAAGCGAGCGCTTGCTGATGAAGTTGCCCGATACGGTGGACCCGGTAGCGCTGCGCAAGCAGGTGGAAGCTGCCCTGCCTGAAGCGCAGGTCATGGACTATCGCGAGGGCAATCCGGCGCTTACCCGCGGCCTGGATCATGCAACGGGCATGTTGAGCCTGATCTGCCTGGTGGCAATGGTGCTGGGAGCGATCGGCGTGGCTATGGCCATGCATGCTCACCTGGAGCAGCGCATGGACATGCTGGCCATTCTGAAAGCGATGGGCGCCGGGTCGGCTGATCTGCTGCGCATCTTTCTGCTGCAGACGCTCGGCCTGGGGATGGCCGGAGCCCTGCTGGGCACGGCAGCGGGCATCGGTGTGATGGCGGCCCTGCCGGCGGCCTTCGGGAAGCTGCTTGCAATTCATGCAGCGTTCAGATTTCCATGGGAATCCGCGCTGGCCGGCCTGGGAACCGGATTGCTGACGACGGTGCTCTTCTGCCTGCCGCCGCTGTTGGATGTGCGTGGCGTGCGCCCGGTGCTGGTTTTGCGCAGGCTGGTGGAAGCGGGGCCTGCGGGCGTTGGCGGCTGGCTTGCGCGCTGCTGGGCGCGGCGCCTGCAAATGGGACTTTCCGCTGTGGTGGTGCTGGCATTGGGCGGAATCGCCTGGGCTCTCTCCGACTCAGCGAAAGTGGGTACGTGGTTCGCCGTGCTCTTTACCAGCGCGTTGGTAGTGCTCCTGCTGCTGGCGCTGGCGGTGTTGAAGGCGCTGCATTTGCTGCTCGGCCGCGTACGCCTGCGCCTGCCCTCATCGCTGCGGCATGGGCTGGCCAACCTCTACCGGCCGGGGAACCAGTCGGCCGCGGTGATGGCGGCTCTGGGCACGGGCGTCATGTTGATTCTTGCGGTTTACCTGATGCAGTTGGGACTGCTGCGCGATCTGCGCGAGACTGCCTCGCCCAAGCTGCCGAATATCTTTCTCGTGGATATGAGAGCCGATGAGGTCAAGGGCGTCAAGCAACTTCTTGAACGGCAGCCGGGCGTGACGCAGGCATTGGAATTGCTACCGGTGGTGGCGGGGCGATTTATCTCGGTCAATGGCCAGCCAGTGGCAGAGATGAAAGGCCGTCACTTCCCGCGGCGGATGCTGGAGAATGCGGAACTAAGCTGGGCCGATGCGCCACCGGCGGGCGACAAGGTGACGCAGGGTAAGTGGTGGAGAGACGCGAATGCGCCGGAGTTGGCGGTCAGCGAAGGCGCTGCACATCGGCTGCACCTTGGCGTGGGTTCCGCTATGGAATTGGAGACAGGCGGCAATGTTCGCACGCTGAAGGTAGCGGCGGTGTATCGCGCCGACGGGCAGCACCTGGGTGCGCGTGTGGGGTTCGTACTGCCATCGGGACAGCTCAAGGATCAGGTTTCCATCTGGTATGGAGGGACGCACGTTGATCCGCAACAGGTAGGGGAACTGGAGCGGGCCTTATTTACGGCGTATCCCACGGTTTCAGTGGTTAACGTGGCCGACGTGCTGGTACGCATTGAAAGCGTCGTAAACCAGATCACGCTTGTAGTACGGTTGCTCGCGGGCTTTTCGATTCTGGCCGGACTGACCATTTTGGCTTCGAGCATCGCCAGCACGCGCTTCAAAAGAACGCGTGAGGCGGTAGTTCTGAAGACGCTTGGAGCGACACGCATGAGGATCGTGCGCACATTCAGCGTGGAATTCAGCGTGCTGGGATTGCTGGCTGGCGCGGTGGGCGTGGTGTTTGCCAACCTGCTGACGCGCGTGCTGCTGCGCAGGTTCGATGTGGCCTTTCAGATCGAGTGGGCGCCGGGGCTGATTGCATTGGCGGGGACGGCAGTACTGGCCACAGCGACAGGGTGGCTGGCGAGCTACCGGATTCTCGGACTTCGGCCGCTGGAAGTCCTGCGCGAGGAGTGACCTGCCCTTCCAAAGTGCGCAATGCAGATGCAGAATGCGCATGTTGGAGCATCCGTTCAGGCGTGGCGAGTACGGCCAGTCGGGTTTGACCCGGGCGGTGAATCCACTTATGATGAACAAGTTGGCCTACGGCGCCCGGCGTTCCGCTGTGCCCGTGGCTATAACGGCGGCAAGATGAGCCGCAACCCTCGCGCTTGCTGCCCCCTCGTTCAATGGTAGGACAGCTGACTCTGGATCAGCATATCGGGGTTGGAATCCCTGGGGGGCAGCCAATTATGGACTTCCTCGTACCTCTCCGTACCATCCCGAACTAGAAAATCTATTGAAAATAAAGCATTTGTTAAGACTTGGCGTTTGGCTGAGGTCCTAGAGGTGCGTTTTGAGCCAGCCTGAAAGTGGGGTATATTTGGGGGTACGAAACCCCGGGAAGGTGGGGTATCGTCCAAATCAGCCTCTGGAGCTGGATTATGGCGCTGTCGGACTCTTCGGTTCGGACACTGAAGCCAAACGAGAAGCCTTTCAAGGTATACGACCGTGACGGGCTCTTCTTGCTAGTCAATCCCAATGGATCGAAACTCTGGCGGTGGCGTTACCGCTTTGACGGTAAGGAAAAGCTGATGGCCATCGGCGAGTACCCCATCGTGAGTTTAGGTCAGGCGCGTGAGCGACAGTTCGCCGAGCGCAAGAAGCTGGAGGCCGGAATCGATCCGATGGCGGAGCGCAAAGCTGAGGCGGAATCTCGGCAGCGAGAAGCCGAGGCCGTGCAGCGTCAGGCCGAAAGCAGCTTTGAGAAGATCGCACGGAAGTGGTGGAAATGGTGGTCTGTCGGTAAGTCTCCCCGCCATGCCGATTACGTTCTGCGGCGCCTGGAAGCTGACGTATTTCCGGCTTTTGGACACAAGTTCATTGACGACGTGAACGCCGCCGATATCCGCACACTGATGATCGCCATCGAAGGCCGCGGTGCGAGAGATGTTGCGAAGCGAGCGCACGAGACAACGGGCCAGATCTTCCGATATGCGATTGCGCATGGCCTCGCCAGTCGTAATCCCGCTACCGATTTCAAGCCAAGCGACATTCTTGCCGAGGGCAGTTCGGAAAACTTTGCTCGTGTAGATGCCAGGGAGCTGCCGACTTTGCTGGTTCGAATGCAAGGCTATGAAGGCGACGCGCTCACTCGCCTTGCTATGCGGCTGCTGGCATACACGTTTGTTCGCACGTCCGAATTGATCGAGGCCGAATGGCAGGAGTTCAATCTTGAAAACGCTCGGTGGGACATTCCCGCCGAGCGGATGAAAATGGATACGCCTCACATAGTGCCCTTATCGCGGCAGGCGGTGGAAGTGCTCCGAGCGTTGAAACTGCTTACGGGAACAGGAAGGTTCGTGTTCTCTGGAGCGAAAGATAAGAACAGGCCGATGAGTAACAATACGATTCTGTTTGCGCTCTATCGCCTCGGCTACAAGGGCCGCATGACCGGTCACGGCTTTCGCGGTCTGGCGTCCACCATCCTTCACGAAAATGAATTTGGGGACGAGCATATCGAGTTGCAACTCGCTCATCAAAAGCGCAACAAAGTCGCCGCTGCCTACAATCATGCGAAGTACCTGAACCAGCGTTCCGCGATGATGCAGTGGTGGGCCGATTACCTGGACTCCCAGATGGCGAAAGGCCTGGGACACTCAGACAAGACGCCTCGCGCAAAATGAGGAGCCATGAGTGGGTATCGCCTCTGCGAGTCATGCAACGACGCGAGATTCCCGCACGCGATCCAGAGCCCACTCTCGAATCTCAACCTTAATCCAGGCAACGGACCGCGATCCTATCCGGACCGGCGGAGGAAAACTGTTTGCCCGAATCAGCTCATAGATACTTGTCTTCGAGAGTCCCGTGATGGCTTTGACCTCCGGCAACCGCACAAATGTGACATCATCCAAAGCGCCTGATGCCTGAGATGTATCAGATGATGCCGGTATTTCGCGCTTAGGTGGCTTCTTGTCACCGCTGCTGACCGAGGGCTTCCAGCGGCTATTTTTCTGACGGTTGACATGCGGAGCGGAACCTCTCTCAAAGTGAACATCTGGCATTGTGCACCTCGTGTGATTTCGACATGCGTGAAGGAGTCTGCGGCTTGGCGTCCAACAGCCTGAATAGACCCACCGCCTAGTAGCTCTCTACGGCCCATCATGCTCAGTCCCGTGCTTCTGCGTCCAATGAATTCCAGGGAGACCGTTATGCGTCGCAGGCATAACGACGTGACTTTCGTGCAACCGGCGTGGACCGGATCGACATCAAATAGGCACGCGGTTGTTCAGGAAAGAAGGT
>JAJZNH010000471.1 GCA_021811745.1 Acidobacteriota bacterium | reverse complement strand
GAGGAGGAATCCGGCGACCACGCCGAAGACCGCGCCGCCGATGGCTCCGCCGAAGCCGATCAGGCCAGCGACCGTTCCGACCATTTCCAGCGGGAATATGTCGGCCGGGAGCGTCATCACCAGCCCGGACCATGCCTGCTGGGCAAAAAACGCGATGCTGAACAGCACCAGCGCCATGGAAACGGGCGCGAGTGAGACCAGCATGACGACGGGCATGGTGCAGGCACACAGGCCCAGCGCGATCTTGCGGGCCGCATCCAGGGATCTTCCGCGGCGCAGAAGCGAGGAGGAGAACCAGCCGCCGAGAAAGCTGCCCACGCCGGATGCGGCATACGGAATCCACGCGTAGTAGCTGACCTGCTTGATGTCGAAGCCGCGTGCATCGTAAAGATATTTCGGCAGCCAGAAGAGAAGAAAGTACCAGGCCGCATCGCTCATGAATTTGGCAAAGACGAAGGCCTGCACATTGTGCATGCGCATCACGGCGAGCCAACCGACCCGGTTGCCTGGGGCAAGTGAGTCCGGCTTTTTCGCGGAAGCGGACAGTGGATGCCCGCGATAGCTCAAACCCCACCACACAACCCAAGCCAGGCCCAGTGCCCCCGACACCACAAAGGCCGCGCGCCAGCCGCTCCACAATACGACGAATCCGATAATTGGCGGCGCCAGAAGGGAACCGATCGCAGTTCCAGCGTTAATCAGGCCCATTGCCGTTGAGCGCTCAGCCGGATCCATCCACTCGGCGACCACCCGCGTTGCAGCGGGGAAGGCGCCTCCTTCGCCCATGCCGAGCAGGAAACGCCCGATCAGCAGCAGGATGAAGCCGGTCGCCAGGCTGTGCAGCGCGCAGGCCAGCGACCACCACAACATGATCAGCAGCATGCCTCTGCGCGTCCCCAGCCGATCCAGCAGCCTGCCGCCAATGGCGTAGAGGGCCGCGTAAGACAGCAAAAATGCGGTCTGCAGCCAGGAATACTGCTCTTCTGAGAGCGGAATCGTGTGCTGGATTGCAGCAACAGCAATCGGAAGTGTCAGCCGGTCAAAGTAGCTGATCGCAATCGCCACCGAGACAATCAGGACGAAATACCACTTGCGGCTCATGACGTGGCGCTGGGCTGCTGACAAGATTTCCGATGCCTCGAATGCGAGGGCGCCTTTGGAGGAACGGGCAGCCCATGGGACTGAACCATGCTAGGACCCATCTTACCGAACGATGGGTCCCAGTTGGGCTGTCCGCTGCGATGAGCCACGAGGCTCCAATAGCCTGCCGCTTTCAGGCAATCGTAATCTTGAGTGCGGCCGCAAAGTCCACGGGCGGTTTGTACTGGCGGGGAAGATCGACGCGGAGCCCGTCGGCTTGCTGCTTCCAATGCACCCGCTCTCCGGTTCCGAGCAGTTCCACCTTGGCCACCTTGCCCGGCTGGTTTTGTGCCGAAAGCCCAAGCGCCTGCACGACGATGGGCTCCGAGGGCCAGCCCAGCGCGATGGCATACACGACTTTGCCGGACTTGCTGCGCGTGAAGCGGATGTCTTTGGCTCCCAGCCTGCTGACCGAGCGTCCCTGAAAGGATCCCGCTTTCACCATGTTCGGCCCTTCGCCGTAGATCTTCCACGGCCGGGTCTCGTAAATGGCTTCGCCATTCACCTGCATCCAGGAAGTGATGCCATCGAGCACGGCAATTTCCTTGCTGTCGATGGTGCCGTCGGGTTTTCCCGGGATGTCGAGGATAAACGTGCCGTTCTTGCTTACCGTGTCGATGAGCCAGTGGATGACGTCGCGCGGGGGCAGATACCCGCCGTACTCGCCTGGCTTGTCGTAGAGCGCGCGGTTGTAGTGCCAGTCGCCGATGCAGGTCTCCGACTGCCAGGGATACTTCATGATTTCGCTGGTCAGTCCGCGTTCGTAATCGGCAATGACGGCTTTGGCGAGGCGGTCGGGGACGTTCTTGACGTTCAAGATGGCTTCCATCTTGCCGCCGTGTGTTTGCAGGTTATGGTTGTAGAAGTAGGCGCCGATATTCATCCCGCCCCACCCCAGCGGAAGCAGGGCATTGTCGAAGTAGAGAAGGTCCGGATCGTGCTGGTCGACCAGGTCGCGAGTCCGGTCGTAGAAGTTTTTCACGTAGGAGATGTCGGGCAGCGCATCGAACGGATGCTTCACCCCATAGAGCCGCTGCGGATCGAGTCCCTGCCACCACTGGTCTCTGCCTCCGGAGGCGGTCAAGTCGCCGTCGTAGGGGATGCCGGCGAGCGGTCCGGCCTTGTCCGCTCCGTGCGAAGGCTGGAACCACCACCAGTTGCGTGCCTGGTGCACAGTGACGCCGAAGCGCAGGTCCTGCTTTCTGGCCGCGGCGGCCCAGGTGCCCACTACGTCGCGATGCGGACCGTAGGCGGCGGCGTTCCACGGCTGATGTTTCGAATCCCAGGCATCGAAGCCGTCATGGTGATTGGCGAGCGAGATGAACAGCCGCGCGCCTGCCTTCTTGTAGCGCGCGATCAGTTCGTCGGGCTCCCAGTTGAGCAGCGTCCACTGCGCGCACAGGTCTTTGTATCCGAACTGGGAAGGCGGCCCGTAATGTTCGAGATGGTATTTGTTCTCCCGCGATCCCTCGATATACATATTGCGCGCGTACCAGTCGCCGGCCTCGGGCACGCACTGCGGGCTCCAGTGCGCCCAGATGCCGAATTTCGCGTCCTGGTACCATTCGGGCGCCTCGTACTGCAGCAGCGAATCCCACGCCGGCTTGTACGGCCCTTCCCCGGCCAAATCGGCAATGGGGGACTCCATCGGCACTCCATCCCACGATCCACCCGGCACCGGCAACTCGGGCGGCGTGCCCCACGCGGTGGGCTTCCAGGTGGCATTGTCCAGGCGAACCGGAACAATTTTGCCGCCGTTCAACTCAAAGAAGTCGCGCATGTGCGCAGGCAGAGCGCAGAACTGGGCGTAATCGAGCGTGTACCGATCGAACTTGGCCACCAAGCCGGACGGGGCTAGGGATGCGGACTGCCCCCATGAGGGCAAAGATCTTGACGCGGCGGCTATTGCAAACAACCTGCAGAAATCTCGTCGTTGCACGGCAGTTTCCTCCTCTGTTGGCTAAGCCGCGCTCGCAGCGAGACCGCCTGACCTTCTCAATTGACTGCCGATGATAGCAAAGCGGCATCCCTTGTGTCGACGCTAAAGTTATCGTTGTCTCTCCCGAATTCGGAAAGCCTGCCGATCGCCGGGCGTCGACGCGCCGTGGCCGTCCGGCCGAGAATCGAAGAGGAGGAGTTCCACCAGGTGCGGTTCACGGCCATAGCGCTTCTGCTCACCATCGCGGCGGGGATTTGCGCGCCTCAGAGTCCCAAGCCGCCGGCGACGGAACAAAGCATGCTGCGCAGCCAGACGACGGTGGTACTGGTTCCCGCGCTGGTGCGCACCCAATCGGGGGCAATCGTCTATACCCTCACCGCCGATGATTTTCGCCTTACCGACGATGGAGTGCCCGAGAAGCTGGCGCTGGAGCGCGACACAGGCGGCGAACCGCTGGCCTTGGTCGTAGTCGTAGAAGTGGGAGGCGCGGGTGCGCGCCAGTTTCGGAAGTACCCGCGCATCGCGCCGCCGCTTGGCCCCATGCTGGCGGCGGTTGTGGGCAATGTGCCGCACAAGATCGCCGTGCTTACATTCGACAGCCGGCCCAGAATCGCGGAACCCTTCACGGCGAATCTGAAGGAGGCTGCCGATGCTCTCGAGCGACTGCAGCCAGGGTGCACGCGACAGGAGCACGATGAGAACTGCCAGGGTCCGCACCCGCAGCACAACAAGCGGCTGGGCGACAACGGGGCGGCGATTCTGGATGCATTGCAAACCGCGGTCGATATGCTGCGCAGCCAGCCGGCCGGATACCGGCGAGCCATCCTGCTGGTGAGCGAAACTCTGGATCGCGGCAGCCACACGAGCATCGAACAGGCGGTGCGAGCCATCACGGATACGGACACAACCATCTATAGCATCGGCTATTCGACGGCGAGGTCGGAGGCGGCGCACTACGCGGCGAGCCAACTGCCCACGCAGCCGGGCCGGGCGACGGGGGAGAACCATAAGCCGAATCCAACCCATGGCTGCATGGGCAAGGATCTGGATCCCGATCCGGACGGACCGGATTCGCGCTGGGCGCGGGCCTACGATTGCCTTGCGCAGCTTGTGCCGCCGCTCACCTTTGCCAAGGCGGCGGCGATTGCGACGGTGGACGGGCTGAAGACGAATGTGCCCGAGACGGTCGCGCGCCTCACGGGCGGCGAGTACTTCAAGATGGGAAATGAAAAGGGGTTCGAGCAGGACCTGCTGACGATCGGCAACCATCTTCCCAACCGCTATCTGCTCAGCTTTCAGCCCCAGGCGCCGCATCCGGGATTGCACCAGATTGAGCTGCAACTGCCGGGTTACGAAGATCTGGAGATCACGGCACGGAAGAGCTACTGGGCGGAGGGCACGAGCCCCTGAGTCCAGATTCGAGTCGCGTCTGCGCGTAGCTGTCCCTGTGGCTGACACCAAGCATGAAGTGCGTGCGCTATAAAGGCCTTACGCTTCATCTCGTTCTTCGGAGTGTTCCGCCCATGCGTTGTTTGCCCTGGATTCTGGTGTTACTTGTCGCGGGCGCTCTGCCCCTGACAGCCCAATCGGTATTTCCGGTGCGCCCCGACGATTCTCACGCGGTGTACCTGGAGCGCGGAGCCTTCGGCGCGGTCGCGGATGGCAAGGCGGACGACACGACAGCGATCCAGAAGGCCATCGATCATGTGCAGGAGACCACCGGGCAAGGCATCGTTTTTGTCCCGGAAGGCAGATACCGGATTACCCACACGATTGAATTGTGGACGGGGATTCGGCTCATCGGGTATGGAGCGCATCGCCCTGTTTTTGTTCTTGGACCGAATACGCCCGGCTACCAGGAGGGCCACGGATTTCTGGGCACCGGGCGCTATATGTTGCAGTTTGCCGCGTGGCGTCAGCCGCCGGGCGAACCCGTTGTGGATGCGAACGAGTTTACGTTTTACAGCGGCATCAAGAACATTGACTTTGAGATTGGCCCGGGCAATCCGGCGGCGATTGCGGTTCGGTTCCACGTGGCGCAGCACTCGTTTCTCGAGCACATGCGCTTCGAGGTGGGGCAGGGTCGTGCCGCCGTGGAGGACGTGGGCAACGGCGCCACCGACCTCACGATGGATGGCGGCGACTACGGCATCATTTCGGTGCGCACCTCGCCGGCGTGGCAGTTTCTGCTGACCGATTCAACCTTCACGGGGCAAAGGCGCGCCGCCATCCACACGCAGGAAGTGGGCATGACCCTGGTGCGCGACCGGATTGCGCACACGCCGATCGCGATCCAGATTACCCCGGGCATGACCGAGGAGTTGTACGGCCGCGACCTGGTGCTCGAAGATATCGCCCGCTCGGCGATCGTGCTCGGTGATGCGCGCAAGGACCACAACGAAGTCACCTTGGACCACGTGGCGTGCCGCAACGTGCCGCACCTGGTGGAGGGAGAGCCCGGTTCCAGCGGCAAATATGCCGTGAAGGGAAGCGCACACCCGTTCGTCGAGGAGCACCTGACGGTCGGCGAAATGATTGGCCCCGACGG
>JAJZNH010000238.1 GCA_021811745.1 Acidobacteriota bacterium | reverse complement strand
TAATCCAGTCCATAAGCTTGCCTCCAGGGCAGGGCCAGGTGGTCACATATCGGCGGCGGCCCTATAGGCTGCGGCCAGGCACGGAAACTGGGGCTGATACGCGCGCGGGCGGACGCCGGCGCGCCTGCAAGAGCAGCGGCAGGACTAGACTAGATCCGAAGATTTGTGGATTGTGAGGGCGGTACGGGCGGCCAACCTCGTCGGGTGGTGAACCTGCCCAGCCAGGTAAGACCCTGGCCAACTCCCGGCGCCTGCCCTCGCGGCGCGACTAATGAGAAACCGGCTGGAGCGTAAGCGCCCCCGGCCGGCGGCAGCGCGGCAATACCGGCATCTGCGCTCGCGAATAATTCGCTGGTAAAATGTGTCGCGCAGTCCTGATCCCGGCCGGCCGGTTGCGGCGAACTCGATGAAAAACCCACGGCGGGCGCCACCCCATGACTGGGGGCCTGGCCCGTGTGTTGGTGTTCAAAGGGGCAGATGTTGGCCGCGCACAACGTCGAACAAATGGAGGCGCAGTACAGGGTTGACGCAAAAATGGCCATCACACCCAGCGACCACCACCTTCGGACTGCCGCGCTTCTAAACATCCGCTGGGGAGATTATACCGCGTTCGCGTGCGCCCTGCCTCTACGAAGTGTCGGGGCGGATACAGCTCGTGACCAGGCAGACCGCAGGCGGCGGTTCGAAGGTGAACGCCACGCAACCGCAGCGCGTTGCTTACCACCGAAACGAGCTGAAGCTCATGGGCCGCGGCGCGAATGCCGGGATTCACGCGGATTGCCTCCGCGACCAGCCCTTGCAGGCTTACCGGTCCTCCTGTCCCGGGTGCGATTCCCGCTCCCCTCTGTGCGATTGCGACCGCAACCGATGCCAGCACGGCCATGGCAACGCCGAACGATCTGATCTGAATAAGCTTCGCGCGCTTGCTCCCTGCGGCACGCGCCATTGCGCCGCCTTGCCTTGGGTTCGTATGCGGACACGCGCGCGGGCGCGTGCTCAGAACGCAAGCAGACGGGGGTTTAGATCAGGAAGGCGCAGAGGCGGGCTTGCGCACGGGCAATGGGTGGAACGGAAGTGGGGCGCATCCGCTCCAAAGCGCGAGAGCGCGTGGCGGTTGTCGCTTGAACGACCGCCGCCGGTGCGGCGGCCAGCGCCGGCGGTAGCAGCGCCTTGGGAGCGGCCAGTTTGGGGGTCGGCCGGCTGCCGATTGTGCACTCACAGCTTACGCCGGGGTGCCGAGCCTGTGCGCTGGTCAATCCCATGGCCATTCCGTTTGGGCAGCAGCAACCGCGGTTATGGCCGGACATCATCGCACAAGCGTTCAACGACACGGGCGTTACCAGCGCGGCAACGGCTGCGATCAAGAGTACGATGAGGCTGCGGCGAAGCATGACTACTTCACTGCTAAGCATATACCGTTCCAAACAAAATGCACAGTTTGGCGCTGCATCCGAGGGGCTCGGATTGGCGAGCCTGCGGGAGATGCCCCACAGGTGGGCAATTGCGCCCAACCTGTGGGGATCCGTGCAGTTAACGCGCAGGCCCAATTGGGGTCGCGGCAGCGGCACACCTACCTTTGAACAAACGCAACGAATCTTCACTTCCTCCCAATTTATGCGCTTGGATGCGGCCCGGCAGCCTCACGCAGGTTGGCCCAAGCCGGCCGCACGGAGCGCACGCTCTTGCGGGCCGCCGGCGCCACAACAGGAGGCAAGCTTCCCGTCAATCGCCACCGCCGGCACCGAACGGATGCCCAGCTCCCGCGCGCGTTTCGCGACGCCCGCCTGTTTCATATCCAGAACGCTGACGTCGCAGGATGGACAAGCCACCCGATTGACCAGCGCGATGGTTTCCTCGCACGCGGGGCAGCCCGCGCTGAAAACTTCGATTTTCCGCTTTATCGCCATGTTGCTCTAAGTCTCCTTGGTTGATTTCGCGGGAATTGCCGGCGCCGCGCTAAACCCGCATGCAAGGCCTGCGGCCATCCTTCGCCGTGGCCACGCATTCCAAGCCGACGCGATCACCAGTCCGGCAACACCCGCGTAGGTCGCCGGATTCGAATCCATCCCGAACTTGCCCACAAAGATCACCCCTGCGGCGATCAGGCCCAACGCGAACGGGGCGTACCCGCACCGGGTTCGCGCCCGAAGGCCCAGCGCGCCAACCGCAGCCGCAAGGAACATTGCCGTCAGCGGCAGCAGATACTGTTGCTCGATCAGGAAGCCGAGGCCGAGCGAACCCAGCAGGCCGGCGTACGCCGGCCAGCACGCCGGGCAGGCAAGCTTGGGCAGCAGTGAAGCCAGTATGCCCGGAGCCGCCGCTGCTGAATTTCGCCATGGCCTCGCGCGGCTCCCATATTTTCGCAAGGCGACCGCAATTTGGTCCACCGAGGGCGCCCCACTGAACGAGCCGTCCCCGCCTGCGTAAAGGCGGCAAGCGGCAAAGCATGCCGGCTCCAAGGGCTCCGTAGTATGGACCTCGGCGACGTCCTTTCCATTCACGAGTACGGTGGGCGACCCATAATTGCGGGCGTACGCGGGGCTCCCACGGTCACCGCGATCCCATTCCGTCCAGTGGGCTTCCAATGCCGGACCGGCGAGAGCCGCGCGCAGGTTGGCGCGCACTTTCTCGGCATTAGGACAATCGCGATCGAAGATCAGCTCAATCGTCATCGCGGCTCCCCATCTTCCAGGGCGTCGAGAATCGGGCATTCGCTCACCGCGCCGTCGCCGTCGCATGCGCCCGTCAACCGCCCCAGCGCCCGCTTCATGCGTCGCAAGTTCCGGATCTTGTCTTCGATACCCCTCAGCTTGGTCTCGGCGCGCTCCTTGATCTCAGCGCAGGTCGAGCCTGGAGCCAGACGCAGATCCATCAACTCCCGGATCTCCTTGAGCGAAAAGCCCAGGCCCTTCGCCGCTTGGATGAACCGCACAGCCTTAACTGCATCCGCGCCATATTCGCGGTAGCCGGACTCTCGCCGCGGCGGTTCGGCCAGCAAGCCTTCCCGCTCGTAGAAGCGGATCGTTTCCACTCCCACGCCTGCGGAATTGGCTACCTTCCCAATCGTCATCCAAGTCATCGGCATCACCTGAATCCACTGTAAACCCCGGACCATAATACGGAGTCAAGGTGAATTTATCAGTCCGTCGGGCCATTGCTGGAGCAAGTTGCCTCCATCAGGGAGCGGCTCCGAGATTTCGCCCAGGCGATAGCCGCTGAGCCGCCCTGCTTACGGGTCATTCAGAAAAGGAGAATGAAAATGTCTCGTGACGTTTAGGAGCTTGTTGAAGTAGGGTACTTGCGCGGCAGGCTGAAAGCGATGCAGCGGGTGTTCGCCGCTTGGGGGCGGTTTCAATGCTGGTTGCGGGCCCGCGCTACGGCGCGCATGGCGCTGATTGGGGCCGGCTCCAGCCGCTCAGGCGGTCTGCTGCCGCAACTTGGGTATGCGTATCAGGTTGAAGGCGGCGCATCCGAACACGAAGGCCCAGTCCACCTTGGCCAGTCCGCGCATCTTCACTTTTCGTATCCAGCCCACTGACTTCATCCACCCGAATGGCTTTTCCACCAGCCAGCGCTTCGCCAAGCTGATCCGGTAGCCGGCGTGTCGTGTGGTCCGCCCGTCGACCGCGCTGCGGCGCCGGCTCTGGTTCTGGTGCACGTGCGGAGTAAAGCCCAGTTCGCCCACGGTGCGCACGAAGTCGCGGCTGTCGTAGCCCTTGTCCGCTCCCAGCGTGCGCCGCCGCCGAACCGGAGGCAGGCCCCGCGCCAGCAGCAGGCCCGCATCCCGCTCCGCGAAGCCGTCGGCCTGGGTGGCCATCGCCGCCGCGATCAGGCCATGGCGGTTCTCCACCAGCACATGCCCCAGGTAGGCAAGCTTCGCCTCCTGCCCGTTGCTCTTCCGGTACAGCCGCGCCTCCGGGTCCGTCTTCGACGCGTGCGTCTCGTTGCGCCGCTGCTCGCCGTGAAACTCCCCGCTCGCACTGCCGCTGCCCGGCCCCTGCTTCGGCCGGAAGCTCTTGTGCCCCGCCCAGGCCTCGATCAGCGTGCCATCGACGGTAAAGTGCTCATCCGACATCAGCCCCGCGGCCTGCTCCTTCACCCGGGTAAAAAATGATTGCGCCAACTCCTGGTTGAGCAGCCGCTGCCGGTTCTTGCTGAACACCGCGTGGTTCCACGCCCGTTCGCACGAGTCCATCCCCACGAACCAGCGGAACAGCAGGTTGTACTCGATCTGCTCCATCAGCAGGCGTTCGCTGCGAATCGAGAAGAACACCTGCAGCAGCAGCGCCCGCAGCAGTCGCTCCGGTGGTATCGAGGGCCGGCCGTGCTTCGCATACAGACCGTCGAACTCCCAGCTCATCGAACGCAGCACCGCATCCACCAGCCGCCGCACCGCTCGCAAGGGGTGGCCCGCCGGGATCCGCTCCTCCATCGAGCCATAGAAGAACAGCTCCGCTTCCTTTTCCTGGTCGTTTCCGCGCATGTCTACCAGACGCGCGCAGCCCCCGCGCGGCTACACCCATTCCGTGATTTTCAACAAACTCTTAGAACACCGCGCTCGGTCGCTGCAGTGAGCGTGTTCTCACCGGCGGCGTGGGGCGGTTGGTGTCATGTTGGAGCGCCGCCGCTCGATCAAGAATTGCTAGCGCATGGTTGCTCTGTCAACAGTGCGCTCTGCATATCCTCTGGGGTTGTGCTTGTCTTGGCGACGCTCCGTTAGGGCCTGCTTGACGGCATCCGGCGAGGCCCCGGCGCGAAGCTGCCCTCGCACCCAGGCCCAATCGCGTTCGGACTGGCTCAACGGCCCACCATCGCGGCGAGTGCCGGAGGACACGTTGGCTTTCCTCGTGATGATGCGCTCCGCCTCCGACAAGTTAGGCAGCTTGGCTAAACCCTCGGGTCGGTATACATCCTCGGTGAGCCGATGTCCCTGCACGCGGACCGGCTCCTTGAATTTCTTGTTGTGGAGACCGGGCAAACGCAGCACACGGGCCGCGTCGGTGGCGGCCGGATCGCCACCAAACTCCCGCGCCATGACGCGCAAGGTGGCTTCTGCCTGCTCCAGCGTGTAGCCCTCAATCTTCCAGATGACCTGGTGTTTGCCGGGCGAGGTATCGAGAACGTAGTTCGGTTGCGGCAGCCCATCGCTCTTGAGCACCCGCGCTAGCCGCTCGTCACCGTCTTCGTCCAGGTCCAGGTAGAGGTGGCGGATTTCGGCGATATCCGCCTTGGTGCGGCCTTTGGCCTCCGGCTTCAGCGTGTTCATGGAGACGTAGATGTCGGCGCCGTGGGCATTTTCGTAGCGCAGGAAGCGCTGTATGCGGGGCGAAGCCGCATCCTGTGCCGACAGCAGCCGCTGGAGGGTATAGTCCTCGGCGCGGTTGCGGATCACGATGGCAATTCGATCTTGCGGTCGGTAGTTCTCCTTGATGAAGTCCCACGAGGTGACGGATGTATTGGATTCCATGCGATTCCTCCTTGCTCAACCGCATTGGTAGAGGGGGTTGAACTGATGCCGGTCGGAGTCGGCGTCGAACCCGACCACCTCGACGATCTCGGCGACACGGCGCCGGCCGCTGGCGCGTTCCACGTGGACGATGATCTGTACGGAATCTGCAATCTGGGCTT
>JAJZNH010000662.1 GCA_021811745.1 Acidobacteriota bacterium | reverse complement strand
AAGGACGGCATCTTGCCTTTGCCGCTCTTCACGGCGGCAATCATCTCCGCTGCAGTCAGCTTCTTCATCGCCGGATCGGAGACAGCCTTCACACCGAGCATCTTGGCAATGCCGGCGCTCGGGGTGCCGGTCGCACCATGACATGCCTGGCAATGGGCTTTAAAAATCGCCTCGCCAGGGGACGCAGCAAAGCTCATCGCTGCGGTCACACAAATTACAGCAGTCAGTACCACCATGGATCGAATCCAATTTTTCATCATAAGACTCCTTAAGGCCTGTTGCCGGCATACATTCGTGGGGCATGATGTCCGCCGGGCAAATTCTTGCGTTTCGTCGGTCCCGGATGGGGCGCGTGCCCGTAGCGCGTTGATCTGACATATCGGATCCGAGCATCTCACGCGCTTCGGTACGAGCCGCTTGCTTCCGGGTGTATTCCGCTTCTTGCTGCTATTTCAGCGAACGGAAGTAGGTCACGGCATCCTTGATCTGCGCATCGCTGAGCTTGCCCTTGAAGGCTGGCATCTTGCCCTTGCCGTCTTTGGTGGCCGCAATCATCTGCGCTTCGCTGAGCTTCTTCATCGCCGGATCCTTGACCGACTTGATGCCCATCATCTTGGCCATCCCCGCACTGGGAACGCCGGCAGCGCCATGGCAGCCCTGGCAATGTGCCTTGTATACCGCTTCGCCCGACTGCGCGAAGCTCATGGCGCCGACCATCAGCGTCGTCGCCGCCAACACCACTGCAAATCGAATCGTCTTGCCCATGGTAAAACTCCTGAATGACTTCCGCGGCCATTGCGCTTCAGGGCGCCCCGGGCCGTGCGCGGTTTCCTCAATCAAGAAGAACGTTTTCGCCAGTTGTGCCGGAAGATCTTGCTTCTCCGGCGATTTTCGTCTCTGCGTCAGATGGGAATGAACCAGTATAGCGCTAGAACCCGGTCCATCCCATCCTTCTGCAATGAGACGGTGTGTCTTGCTCAAAACTCGTAATGCACTCCCATGGACACCATGTTCGCGTGGAAGTTCCGTGGCGCGGTCTCACCGGCAGGCGAGATGGTCAAGCCGGTTTGCGCGCCGTTTAGAGCGGACGAGTTACAGGGAACTACGGGCACCGTCCCAGAAGGTTGGGTCGGATCCGATGTGCTGCAGTAGGGCGCGCCGGAAGGACCACCTTCGCCGTAGCCGTAGAAATTGTATTCAGCCATCCATTTCAGTCCCGGACGGCTCGTCCATGTCAGATCCACAAAGGGATACTGGTAGGTCGACACCAGCGACCCATTTACGTCGCGCGCATCGTTGAAGAACCGGCTGCCATTCACGGAACTGATGTTGTAGCCAATGTCGGAGTGGATCGACTTGACCGGCGACATTGTGATAGCCACCGTTCCGGACTGCGTCGGAGCATCCATGAAGTTTCGAACTGGTCCAAACTCATAGTTGGGTGGAGGTGGTCCGAAGGCCTTCGCACTCGGATCCGGACCCGCCATCCCATTCGGCGGCGCTGCACCCGGATAAGCGGGGGTGGCGCTGGCGAGATAGCAGATGTTATCCGCCATATACACGTCGGTATAGGCGTAACTGAAGTCGATCCCGTAGTGTTCATTCGGGAACAAGTCCGCGGACACGCTCCCGATCCGGGCGTGATCGACATGATCGAGCGGTCCGTCGATCGGCGTCGTGCCCGTATTGTTCGTGTTGTTATGCCGCTCCCGGTCGTTGAAGGCGCCCGAGATCGTTGCCCAGGACTTTGGCCTGTAGATCGTGTGCAAGCGGTATTGCTTGAATTGCCGCGCGCCCATCGGCGTAAAGGCGTTGTCGTTATAGAACATCTCGATGGTGCCGTTGATGTTCCAGTTGTCGGTCGGACGGAAGGCCGCGTTGAGAATGCCACCGTCTTCGTTGATGGTGACGGTTCCGTTATTCGTCGCGCCCGGAGCCAATGGCGCGTTATGAGGAATGCCCTCGGCAATCCTATGATTGCCGTGCCGGTAGGTAAGCGTAAACACGGTGCGGGACGTAGCATCCCAGGTCGCCGTCAAATTATTAATGACATACCGCTGTCCAAAGAAACCGGGCAGAGGAACGCCAACACTGCCGCTGCCTTCAAAAGTAGAAGAACCAGCAGCGCCCGTCTTTGTGGTCAGCGGGCCCGGGTAAGTGATGGTCGCATTGCCCGCCGGCGTCGACAGTGTGGTCACACTCGTCATCGTGGCCGTTCCAGGCTGCTGAACGTTCCAGAAATCGATCTGATCTGAAAGGCCGAACTTCGGGGCCGCCTGCCAGACGATGCCGTAATCGGCGACAATCACCTTCCGCTCTGCGTTCGCATGAGCGGTATAGGCGACCGAGCGGGTCGTTCCGTTCAGGCCCTGGAAATTCTCGTAGTAATCGGGCAGGCTCATGTTCGCGCTGGTGTAGCGGACATTGCCGTTCATCTCAACGTTCTTGATGCTCGAGCTTTGCAGCCGGAAGATTTCCGTCGGGTAGATGATACGCGTCGGCTGGCTGCGCAGGTAGCTGCTCGCCACGTTGCAGGACGGATCGACGACCGGCAGGCCGCCAGGAGTATTCGGCGCCGAAAGGATCGACCCTGAAGCGCAGGAGCTGCTGGAGTAAGGCGTCAGATTGAAATAGTTGGTGAGAGGAGCGACTTTGGTTCCGTCTGCCTCCTGCCAGATGAGGCCGCTGGGATTCAATGTGAAGTAGGAGTTGGCCTTGTAATGGTCGATCTCCTCCTCAAAGGTCAGCTTCGTGCCCCGCACCGGCTTCCAATCGATTCCGCCGTAGAAATCGTCGGTGCTGTTGCGCTGATACTCCTGGACCAGCACCGAGTAGGATTGGCCGAATTGGTAACCGCTGGGGGTCAGGCTCGGCCCCTGAAAAATATTCTGTGAGTACCCCGCCCGGTACGTAACCCTCGCTTCCGGAAGAATCGTAATGCGGGTGTCCGTCATGCGGCGCACGGTGTTGAACAGGAATGGAGATTGGTTCACTTGCGGCCATGGAAACGATCCCGTTGGCGCGGCGGTGGGTCCGATGGGAACCGACTGCCCGCTGGGAATATTCGGGTTGCCCAGCAGATCGTAGTCGAAGTACTGACGATCGCGGCGGAAGACTCCCGTAAACTCGTAGTACTTGCCTTTGGAAGCGTCCAGCTCGGCGTAGTTGTTCGGATCGCCACCGAACCCGTTACTGAAGGCCTTCAAATCATCGAAAAGCGCATTCTTGTTGGAAGGTAGCGCATGCATCTCGTACGTTACGCCAAGTACGCGTGGCCCGGACTGCATGTTGACCATCGTGTCGTACATGGCCCCGGCGCCTGTCAGTCCAACCATGTGCCCGCCCAGGTCCACGGTCTCGTGAACCGCATATCCCTGCGGCACAACCGGCGGCGCGGTGGACACTTGAATTTGGGCAACGGCGGCGCCCGTCGTCATTAATAGAATTGCGACTCCAACCCCTCCGGCGGCTCGCCGGGCCATAACGTGAGAGGGCTGCTGATGCAACAGCCGAAAAACACACCCAATCTTATTCATATGAAGCCTCACTTGAGAATCTCTGCTCCCATCGAAACCTTGAACCGTATGCGAATTTGCTCCCGGATCGTGCCGCGCCGTCCGATGGGCCGGGAGGGCGCGGCGCCGATCCATGACTCCTACCGGAGAAACGCCTGGTTGATGTTGGATCCATGAATGTACGTGTGGCAGCTCGTGCAAGGCGCCAACTCTGCCGATCCCTGGCCCATTCCGGTAATCGTGTGCGAGGAGACCGGGCTATGGCACTGGTTGCACAGCGTGTTGATGCTCGGCATATTGAGCAAGCGGGCATTCTGCGAACCGTGCGGAGTATGGCACGCCAGGCACCCTTCCGCCTTGACCGGAGCATGCTCGTACACAAACGGCCCGCGCACATCCATGTGGCACTTGGTGCAGATCATGTTCTGATCAGCCGTTGACCTCAAGTTGCTGTTCTGGAATGTTCCGTGCACGTCGTGGCAGTCAGTGCATTTGATCAGCCCTTCATTCACGCGGTGGTGAAAGGGCATCGCAAACTGCGGCTTCATGTCCGTGTGGCACTGGAAGCAAAGCGTAGGCTGAGAAGCCTTCAGCAGGTGCTCCTGATCCTTGGCCGCGTGCACGCTGTGGCAGCTCACGCAGCTCATGCCCGCCTTGGCATGCGGCGAGCGCAGGAAGTTGGGATGCGTTCCCGCGTGGCAGCTCATGCACTTGGCATTGACGGCCTGCGGCGAGGCCTTGGCGGGATCGAAAATCTTGCTTACATCACCGCCGCCGTCCACATGCGCCTTGCCCGGTCCGTGGCAGTTCTCACAGGTCACGCCGTTGTCGCCATGCAGCAGGACCATCTTTGTGTGGGGATTGTCAGCGAAGTTCTTGCCCTCCGCATCATGGCAGGTAATGCAGGTGTCGGCGCCGACATACTGCCCGGACGCCGCAGCTGCGGCCTTTGCGTGGGCCGGCTTCGTTCCATTCTTTGAAGCGCCGAGCGCCGTGGCGCACATCACGCTTGCGCCCAGCATCAACATCAAACAAGCACGCAGCCCCAACCACTTCCTGGGAGCCGCACCGATCGGCAACTGCGTTACAGGCCTATCTCTATGCATGAAAGTACCGCCTTGGTTGCTCTTGTTGCGTTCTTTTCCAAAAAACTCTTGCATGAACACTCGGCTGCTGAATCTCGCTTCCAAAGTGGTGCCCGCATCACAATCAATGCTGTGGCACATCCCTGGGGAAGCTACGTTCTGTGCGGAGTATCACGAATTTGGTTGAAGATTACGCGTATGTCATAAAGCGCTGCGGTGATGTTCGTCACACAGCATCCAAAGCAGTTAGTTACTCTTGTATTTCCTTATCTGAAGCGAGCTAACTCGCAGTGACGGTCATGGGAGGCACGGGCCTGACAGCGCCGGTTCCATTGCCATTCGGTGCGCGATTTCCGCCACACTGACCGGCGGATCGAATGATGATCCTCAGCCCCATAAGCGTGAGGCCCATCACATTCACCGCTCTCGCACTTGAGGCAAACTCACTACAAGTGTGAAAGTCTGAAGCGGGGGTCCGGCTTACTTTCATCACAAGGGGAGTTCGTGCGGAGATGGAAAAAGGTTGTTCGTCCGCCGCGAAAGTGACACCCCACCGGCATCGGACAGGGCAAGACCATGACGGATAGAGAGATTACGGCGGAGACCCAAACGCGGCAAAAGTACCTGGCTCGGCAGATCCCAGCGGGGTGCGCTGCATGTTCCAATCGGCGCCCGGGCTGGTTTTGTTCTCTTGGCAGTGCTGTCCTGGCCGACCTCGAATTGGCTACGAGCACGATCTCGTTGCCGACGCAGGCCTCACTCTTTACACAGGGCGAGGAGGCCCGCTGTCTTTTTCTTATTTGTAGCGGCTACCTGAAATTGACCGCCGGCCGTCTCGAAGATCGCCACATGATTGTCCGTGTGGCCGGCCCCGGCTCCATGCTTGGTCTTTACGCTGTCCTCTCCCACGGTGTCTACGAAGTTTCGGCTGAATCACTCACGCCCGCTCAGCTCCGTCCCGTCGAGCGGGAACGGTTCCTGAACTTCCTGCGCAGCCACAAGGAGGCGCAGTTGCGCGCCGTCCAGTGCATCTGCCAGGAGT
>JAJZNH010000737.1 GCA_021811745.1 Acidobacteriota bacterium | reverse complement strand
GCTTTGCTGCGCCTCGACATTCACGACCTGGTAGCCGTAGATGGGGTCCATGATGACAGGGAAGTAGAGGCGGGCGGGATCGCAACGCGAGAAGCCGGCGTTGCGGTCCGAGGTCCATTGCATGGGAGTGCGGACGCCGTTGCGGTCGCCGAGGTAGATGTTGTCGCCCATGCCGATTTCGTCGCCGTAGTAGAGGATGGGCGTGCCGGGAAAGCTGAGCAGCAGGGAGTTGAGCAGCTCAATGCGGCGGCGATTGTTATCCACCAGCGGCGCGAGACGGCGGCGAATGCCCACATTGACGCGCATGCGCGGGTCGGCCGAGTAGGCGAAGTACATGTAATCGCGCTCTTCACTGGAGACCATTTCGAGGGTGAGCTCGTCGTGATTGCGCAGGAACAGGCCCCACTGGCAGCTCTCGGGGATGGACGGCGTCTGGGCCATGATGTCGGTGATGGGCAGGCGGTCTTCCTGGCGCAGGGCCATGTAGATGCGCGGCATGAGGGGGAAGTGGAAGGCCATGTGGCACTCGTCGCCGTCGCCGAAGTAAGGGCGCACGTCGGCGGGCCACTGATTGGCCTCGGCCAGGATCATGCGGTTGGCGTATTCGGCGTCGATGGCGGCGCGCAGCTTGCGGATGACGGAGTGGGTTTCAGGCAGATTCTCGCAGGAGGAGCCGTCGCGCTCAACGAGGTAGGGAATGGCGTCCATGCGCAGTCCGTCCACGCCCATGTCGAGCCAGAAGCGCATGGCCTTCTGGACCTCTTCGATCACCAGGGGATTGTCGAAGTTCAGATCGGGCTGGTGAGAGAAGAAACGGTGCCAGTAGTAGGCCTTGGCTGTTTCGTCCCAAGTCCAGTTGGATTTTTCCGTGTCGGTGAAGATAATGCGCGCGTCTTTATAGAGCTGGTCGGTCTCCGACCAGACGTACATATTGCGTTCGGGCGAGCCGGGCGGCGCCAGGCGCGCGGCCTTGAACCAGGGGTGCTGATCGCTGGTATGGTTGACCACCAGCTCGATCATGACCTGCATGTTGCGCTGGTGGGCGGCGTCGAGGAAGGCCTTGAAGTCGGCGAGGGTTCCGTAGGAGGGATTGACGTCAGTGTAGTTGGCGATGTCGTAGCCGTCGTCGCGCAAGGGCGATGGAAAGAAAGGCAGGAGCCAGATGCAAGTGACGCCCAAATCCTGCAAGTAGTCGAGCTTCGAGAGCAGGCCGGGGAAGTCGCCGATGCCGTCGTTATTGGAGTCGGCGAAGGCGCGCACGTGCAGCTCGTAGATGATGGCGTCCTTGTACCAGAGGGGATCGGCCGCGCTTGCCAGCTTTTTCACTCGTTCAGTCTCCGGGCGAGTCTTCGATGCGGGCGTTCAACCTTTCGACGATGGAACTTGTCATTCGTTCCGGCGGAAAGTCTTATCACGCCGTCAAATTTGACCAGTGAACCGCCCGTGAGCCTGGAACGGGGACGCTGGGGCGGGATCGCGACTACAAGAAATACTCGAAATCTGTTTCCACCTTCATTTTGCGATAAATGCGGAGGATGTGGCCGGAGCGGAGCGCGGGGTTCAGCTCCACATAATTGCGCGGCCCGCGCCAGAGATATCGCTCGCCCGAGAGCAGATCCTCGGCCTCGTAGGCGCGGCTGGAGGGGAGCTCCAACTCTTCGAGGGGCAGGGTGACAAAGCCGCTCTGGGTGTAGTGCGGATCGAGGTTGACGATGGTGAGAATGAGGTTTGCGCGGTCGTCGGATTCCTTGCTGTAGCAGAGGATCTGGTCATTGTCGGTGGCGTGAAACTTGAGCGACCAATCGTTCTGGAGGGCAGGGTTGGCGTTGCGGATGGCGTTGACCTTGGCGATCAGGGGGCGGAGGCTGTCTTCGCGATCGAGATTCCAGTGGCGGATTTCGTACTTTTCCGAGTTGAGATACTCCTCGCTGCCATGGCGGATAGGGCGATTCTCCTGTAGCTCGAAGGCGGGCCCATACATGCCGTAGTTGGCGCCCAGCGTAGCCGCCAGCAGGAGGCGGATGACAAAAGCCGGGCGTCCGTCCATCTGCAAAAACTCGGTAAGAATGTCGGGCGTGTTGGTCCATTGGTTGGGGCGGAAGAACTCGCGCACCGGCGGCTGCGTGATCTCTGTGAGATAGGCGGCGATCTCCTGCTTGCCGTTGCGCCAGGGAAAGTAGGTATAGGACTGGGTGAAGCCGAGCTTGGCGAGCCGGTACATCACTTTGGGACGGGTAAAGGCCTCGGCGAGGAAGATGATTTCGGGATGATCGCGCTTGATCTCGGCGATGAGCCACTCCCAGAAGGCGAAGGCCTTGGTGTGGGGATTGTCGACGCGGAAGATGGTGACGCCCTGGTCAATCCAGTAAAGGAAGACGCTCTTGAACTCCTGCCACATGGCCAGCCAGTCTTCGGATTCGAAATCGAAGGGATAGATGTCCTGGTACTTTTTGGGCGGGTTTTCGGCGTACTGGATGGTTCCGTCGGGGCGCTTGCGGAACCAGGAGGGATGTTGGCTGACGTAAGGGTGGTCAGGCGTAGCCTGGAAGGCGATGTCGAGCGCAACCGCAAGACCGAGTTCGCCGGCCTTGGCGACGAAGCGGCGGAAGTCCTCGACCGTGCCCAGCTCTTTGTGAATCTCCTTGTGCCCGCCTTCCGCCGAGCCGATAGCCCAGGGGCTGCCGCATCCGTCCGGCTCAGCCTGAGGCGAGTTGTTGCGGCCCTTGCGGAAGGTGAGGCCGATGGGATGAATGGGAGGCAGATAGACGACGTTGAAGCCCATGCCGGCGATATAGGGCAGACGTTTTTCGCAATCGGCAAAGGTGCCGTGGCGGCCGGGCTCGGCGGCGGTGGAGCGGGGAAAGATCTCATACCAGGAGCTGAAGCGCGCGCGTGCCGGATCGACGACGACAGCCAGTTCGCGGTCTGACTCCACGGCGAGTTGCTTGTCGGGGTAGCGCCGGACAAGCGTGTGGAGCATGGGATCGGTGGCGTGAGTGCGCAGGGCCTTCGTGTCGGTCGTGGAGTCTTGGCCGGAGCGCAGCACGGAGGCACGTTCGCGGAGCCAACCTGCATCGGAGCCCGAGGCGCGGTCGGCGGCTTGGAAGACCAGATCGGCGCCGATGAGATAGTCGGTGAGCGTGTCGGTTTCGGCCTCGATGCGCTTCAAAAGATCGCGGCGCCAGGTTTCAAAGTGATCGACCCAGCCCTGCACCTTGAACTCGTAGCGGCCCAGCTCGGCGACGCGGAAGGCAGCAGTCCAGCGGTCGTTCTCGAGCGGGCGCATGGGAATCTCGGTCCAGCCGTTGCCCGCGCGGCGGGCCAGGAGCGAAGCGGCGACGGCGTCGTGGCCATCGGCAAAGACGTCGGCTTCCACCGCGACCTGATCGCCCACGGTGCGCTTGACGGGAAAGCGGCCGCCGTCTACTTGCGGGGTGATGCCTTCAATTACTACGCGCCTGCGTCCGTCCTGCTTTGTCATTGTCATCGTTGTACCATGCTCATGCGAAGTAGGCCATCGTTGCAAATGCGCGGGCGCAGTGCATTGGCGTGCGCATCGCGTGAAAAGCAGCGGCAATTACGTTTGTACGTCCGGCTTGCGTTTTTCGATCAGGCGCTCGTAGAGCGCAATCGTCTGGCGGGCGATTGCCGGCCAACCGAAGATCTCCTCTGCGCGGCGGCGGCCGGCTTCGCCAAACCGCCGGCATTTTTCTTTATCGTCCAGCAACTCATTCAACCGCGCTGCGAGGTTGCGTGCGAACGCCTCGGGATCGCGCGGGAAGCTGGTGACGGGATCCTGATCGAAGGGCACCAGATAACCCGTTTCGCCATCAACCACAACCTCTTTGATGCCGCCGGTGGCGCTGGCGACCACCGGCGCGCGGCAGGCCATGGCCTCAAGATTGATGATGCCGAAGGGCTCGTAGACCGAGGGGCAACAGAAGACGCGGGCGTGGCTGTAGAGCTGAATGGCCTCCTGCTTGGCGACCATCTTCTCAATCCACACGATGCGCGGATGATGCGCGCGCGCGGCGCCGACTTTTTCGCGCATCTCGGCGGCAATCTCCGGCGTGTCGGGCGCGCCGGCGCAGAGTACAATCTGCGTCTCCGGCGGCAGGTAGCGGATGGCGTCCACAAGATGCGTGACGCCCTTCTGGCGCGTGATGCGGCCGACAAACAGGACGTAGGGAACGGCGGGATCGACTCCGTACTCGGCGAGGGCCTGGGTGTCGGAGGTCTGGCGGTACTCGTCGAGATCGATGCCGTTATAGATCACGGTGACGCGTTCGGGATCAACGTCAGGGTAGGCACGCAGGATATCGGCCTTGGCGCCCTTCGAAACCGCGACGACGGCATCGGCGTCGAGCATTGCGGTGCGCTCCATCCAGGAACTCATGGCGTAGCCGCTGCCGAGCTGCTCGGCCTTCCAGGCGCGCAGTGGCTCCAGGGAGTGGGCGGTGAGGACAAAGGGCACGCGATAAAGCTTCTTGGCCAGATAGCCGGCCATGGCCATGTACCAGGTGTGCGTGTGGACGAGATCGACGCCGGCGAGCGCCTTCACCTGGGTGAGGTTGAGACTGAGGGCTTCGAGAGCCAGCTTGAATTTGGCATCAGTGCCGGTGGAGATCTCCGCCCACGGTTCGGCTCCGCGCACCTGGAGGTTGGCGGCATCAGAGTGCTGCGGTCCCCAACAGTGGACCTCGACTTCGATGTGCCTGGCCAACTCGCGGCTAAGATAATCGACGTGGACTCCTGCGCCCCCGTAGACTTGTGGGGGGTACTCGCGTGTGAATAAACCGACTCGCAATGTTCGAGACCTCCGGGCGGGTGCGAATGCCGTCAAGCATCTTAAGGCATTTGCGGGGATTTCGATAGTAGGCCGGCTTGAAAAACCGGCTGGAGGCAGGCAGATCGCTGGCTGAAGGCGACAGACGATGAGAATGGCGGGGGCGCGCGCAGCATTGTGTCTGTGCTCGATGATGAGCCTGTGGGCGGCGGCGTGCGGGGGCGGAGGCAGCCAGGGTGGCTCCCCGACGGGAAAGACTACGCCGACGGTCGCGGTGATGCCAGGCTCGAAGAGCATCACCACGGCGCAGTTCTTGCAGGTGACGGTGAAGGTGAGCGGGGGCGGCAGCACGCCGACCGGCACGGTGCTGCTGACCAGCGGCAGTTATAGTTCCGGCGCAGCGGTGCTGGCGGGCGGCAGCGTCACAATCAACATCTCCGCCGGGGCGCTGGCCACAGGCAACGACACGTTAACCGCGACTTATACGCCGGATGCGGCCGGTTCGGCAACGTACACGAGCGCCACGGGAACGAGCCCGGTGACGGTGACGATCCCGGGAACCATTACGCCGACGGTGACGGTGATGCCAGACTCGAGCAGCATTACACCGGCGCAGCCGCTGGTAGTGACGGTGAGCGTGAGCGGCGGAGGAAGCAATCCCACGCCCACGGGCACGGTGACGCTGGCGGGCGGCGGCTATCACTCGGGCGCAGTCGCGCTGACCAGCGGCAGCGCCGCGTTCAGCATTCCCGCCGGGATGCTGGCGGCGGGAGCCGATACCTTGAGTGCTGCCTATACCCCGGACGCGGCCAGTTCGGCAACGTACACGAGCGCCACGGGAACGGGCTCGGTGACGGTGACAT
>JAJZNH010000617.1 GCA_021811745.1 Acidobacteriota bacterium | reverse complement strand
AGATGGGGCGTGATCTCCAGAGCGATCTTCAATGGATTTGATTTCCTCCTAAGCGGCCGTGTTGGGTCGATGTTCGCCAGCTTCGGCCCCAACCCGGTCCGGCTGGCAGTGCTTGAAGAGACTTATCGGCTGCCGGCCTGCGAAGGATGATGGCCGTCACAACTGGCAGGCACGTGCGCGGGCGCGGGCTGCCTTCAGCAGAGTACACGCACGCGGCTGATTCATAGGCTGGTCTAGAAGCGAAACCTGAGTCGCAGCACAGGGCTGAGCCTAAGCTCTCAAGCGCCTCGGCGATCCGCGGGTTGGCGTAGGTAACCAAATCGGCTATCTGGCCTTGAGAGTAGCGCCAGAGCCCATCGGAGTCAATCCGCGGCACAATGATTTTCGTTAAATTTCGCGCCTCCGCGGTTACTCCTCGGGGAACCGGGCACGGACGGAAATTGTCCCCTTTTACCGCGCCGGGTTCAGCCAATCGATAGCGCCGCCCAAACACCGCCCGCCGTCTCTTGTCCGCCTTGACACAGGTCTTGGATCCTTCCATGATTAAGTTACTCAGGTCCGTACGGTGCTTCCGGACCACGTCCTCCGCAAGAATGCAAGTCAATGCTGCGGCTCTTCGCTCGAAGAGCGCGTAAGGTTCTCGTCTACGGGGCCCTTGACCCAGGAGGTTCGTGATGAAAAGCATCACTCTTTCTCTCGCATTCCTTCTGTTCAGTGCGTCGGTCTCTGCCTACGCCGCTGAGCAGATTGTTCCTGCCGGTTCTCTGATCGAGTGCACGATGTCGGAACCTCAATTCTCCTCCAAAACAGCATCCCTTGGAGATCCGGTGCTCTGCCAGCTTGGCATGACCGGTCTCAACGGACCTTCCGTATTTCCCTATGACAGCTTTCTGGAGGGAAGATTTGAAGCCTACAAGAACCCTGGCCACTTCGTGGGCAAGGGCTGGATGGAGCTGAGCTTCAACCGTCTCTTCATCGAGCCGAACATGGTGGTTCCCATCCAGACCAAGGTCGTTGGGGTTTCCGGCTATAACATTGATCGGCAGGGCCGGATCCTGGGCCGGGGACACGCGGTACGCGACACCGTGGAATGGATGATCCCGATCTTGTGGCCCATCGATCTCATGACCCTACCCCGCCGGGGACCGCGCCCCACCTTGCAGCCGGAGACGCAGCTTACCCTCAAGGTGATGGACGATGTTGGACTTCCCGTGGGCCACCTGCCGCGGCGCGACCGCTCCGGCCTTGTGCGGCGTCCGGCGTCGCGCAGCCAGCCGGTGCCGCAAGCTGCCCCCTCGCAGCCGGCTGGGCAGTCTCAGTCCCAACCCGAGTCACGTCCCGCTTCGGTAGCCGGATCCGCCTCGCCCCACCAGGTGGATCGGGCTGACACTTACCGGCCCGAATACGTTGTGCCATCCTCTCCGCCGCCGGAGTATGACTATTCCGTTCCACCGGCCTACTACGTGCTGACCAGGGCGGGGTATGTCTGTGTTCCCGCTGGGGCCTGCCGCACTCAGCCCTGAGTGCGCGGACGTGAACGGCATTGGCCCGCCCAATGAGCCGCCGCCATTTCGGTTCGGGTACCCTGTTGTTTCACGGCTCGTCAACGCCTCGGATGGCGACCGCCGCGAAGGCGGCAAATGGTGCGGCGCGCACCGGTTCCGTGCCCTTTCCGTACCCGGCGCGCGCCGGACGCATTGACCCGCCGCCCCGCTTCCCATACACTATGGAATTGCGAGGGATGCGGCTCGAGTTGCATTCTTATCCGCATCATTCGAGACAAAGGAAGAGCAATGGCTAACCATGTATCGGCGCTCAAGCGCGTCCGCCAGACCAAAACCCGTACTGAAGTCAACCGCTCCAATCGCAGCCGCGTGCGCACCAGCCTCCGCGCCCTGCGCGATGCTATCGCCAAGGGCGACGCAACGGCGGCCCAGGCTCAGTACCGCTCCACCGTCTCCGCGCTGGACAAGAGCGTGCAAAAAGGAATTCTGCACGACAACACCGCCTCCCGCTACAAGAGCCGCCTCAACGCTCGCCTCAAGGCCCTGGCGGCCACCGGCAAGGCGTAGTCCGGAGCGGTCCGTCCGCCCCAGCATCGATTCACAACGCAGCCGGGAGCACCCCGGCTGTTCGTGTCTTTGGGTTCCGGACGCCCGAGCCAGGGGCTCCGCGGACAGGCCTTCGCCCGTGGGGTGGCAGTCCGCCCCACTGCGCTCGTTTCGTTAGACTGGGAAGGCGATGCAAACAGCGGCGAGAACATGGAAGCAGGCAGCCTTGGCGGCCGCGTTGGCAGGCGGAATCGCTCTAGCCGGTTGCGGGATGCCCGCCGCGCCCTCGCCCCCTTCGCTCAAGCTGCCCAATCCGGTCACGGATCTCGCTGCCGCGCGCACCGGCGACCAGGTGCGGCTCACCTGGACCATGCCCAACAGAGATACCGACAAGGTGCTCTTGAAGGGCAACATTGCGGTGCGCCTCTGCCGCCGGCCGAGCCCGTCCGCTCCGTGCGCAACCGCGGGCAGCCTCCAGCTGCGCCCCGGTGCCGGCGGCGCCTTTACCCAAACGCTTCCCCCGGCCTTGACGGCGGGCCCTCCCCGCATGCTCACCTATTTCGTTGAATTGATCAACAAGCGCGGCCGCTCGGCTGGCCTCTCCAACCCGGCCAGGACTCTGGCCGGCCAGGCGCCCGCCGCTGTGACCGGCTTGACCGCGGAGGTCCGCAAAGACGGAGTCGTCTTGCGCTGGTCGCCCGGACCGGAGCAGACCGTCCCCACGGCAATGCGCCTCCGCCGCAGGCTGCTGTCTTCCCTCTCCGGCAAGCACTCCCAAGGCCCGCTCGCCCCGCCGTCCGAACCACTGGAACAGAATCTGCTCGTCCAGCCCAGTCCGATGCGCGGCCGCGCGCTCGACCAGACGATTCGCTTCGGCAATACCTACCAGTACCGAGCCCAGCGCGTGGCCCACATCCGCCTGAACGGCCTAACGCTGGAGATGGACGGCCCGCTCTCGGCCCCGGTTACCATCGAAGCCCTCAACGTCTTTCCGCCCGATGTGCCCTCCGGATTGGCTGCCGTGGCCACAGCCGCCCAAAACGGCGCGGGGCCGTCAGTCGACTTGAGCTGGCGGCCCGATACCGAAGCCGATCTGGCTGGCTACGCGGTCTACCGGCGTCTGGGCGGCGGCCCGTGGCGGCGCATCTCGCCCGAGCAGCCCCTGACCGGTCCCGGCTTTCACGATCCCGACGTGCAGCAGGGCCACACCTACAGCTACGCCGTCACCGCCATCGGTCAGAACGGTCGCGAGAGCGCACGCTCAGCTTCTGTCCAGGAGACCGTCCCCAGCCCATAACTAAGCTCCATAAGAACTGCAAATGCATCCTCCACGCGGAACCGACCACCAGCGACATCGAGAGCGCCCAAACCGGAGAGCCGCCGGGATTTTAGTAGAATAGCCGTTGTTACTTTTGGTCTTAGCGAGGAACTAAACCCATGGCACCTTCATCGATGGCCGGAATTCCGGCGCTCAAAGAACTCAGCGGCGACCTGAAGCGGCGGATGGATCAGTCGGTCGCCGATTTCCAGGCCAGCCTGGCAGCCACGCGCACCGGCCGGGCCAGCGTCCACATGCTCGACCAGGTCAAGGTGGACTACTACGGCACCCTGACGCCCATCAGCCAGCTGGCGCAGTTGTCGGCCCCGGAGCCGCAACTGATCCTGGTTTCGCCCTGGGATCCGACCGTCCTCAAAGAGGCCGAAAAGGCCATCCAGGCCTCCGATCTCGGCTTCAACCCCATCTCCGATGGAAAAGTATTGCGCGTGCCCGTCCCGCCCATGACCGAGGAACGCCGCCGCGACGTCTGCAAGCACATCAACAAGGTGCTTGAAGATCACCGCACCGCCGTCCGCAACGTGCGCCGCGACGGCAACGAGGCGCTGAAGAAGCTGGCCAAGGAGAAGAAGATCAGCGAAGACGAAGAAAAGCGCGGCATGGAAGAGGTCCAGAAAATGACCGACGAGGAGATCCGCCGCATGGAAGAGCTGGCCCGCAAAAAAGAAGTCGAAGTCATGCAGATCTGACCCGCTCTCCGCGCGCCGCTCAATTCTCTGCCTGCGAAGCTTCTCCCCTGGCGTCAGCAGGCAGGGTCCTCACCCAGCCACGCTTGGGCCCTGTCAACAGGCCCCAAGACGATCGACCGGTACGGGGTGGGTCGGCGAGCCCCCTACAAGCTCTCCTTGCGCACCCGCAGGCATTAGAAACAAGCCTCGCTCCGGCGCAGTCAAGCCCTCCCTTCTCGCCTGCAATCCCAAATCCTTTCTTCCCAACCGTTACCACCTCGGCACGACCTGCGTGCCATTTCACTTGCACCTGCTAACCTGCCGTCGTGGGCAAAAAAGCGCTCTGCGAGCGCCGTCGCGCGCAACCGGACTATGGCGGTTCTTCGGTTGGTGTAGAGTGGGGCGCAACCTCGGCGTGGCCTCTTCTTGTTGAGGAAAACACCACTTTGCGCTCCACGGAAATCGGAGAACCGCCGTAATGCAGACAGACGTTTGCTGCATCCCGGTCGAGGCTTTGGAGCAAGGGTACAACCGGAAAACCCACCCCAACGAGTGCGTCGCAGGCCGAAAGATCGCCCTCAAACCCCGCCGGCTTTACCCCCCGCCGGGATAAATCGACGGAGATGTCGCTCGAATGCAGGACACGGGGAATGCACAATTTGCGGTGCAAAACGCCGCAAATTGCGCCCTAACTCCTTTGCTCTCTAATTTCTGCGGGCAAGTATATGGATTTTCAAATATTTACGTGGCAGTACTTCGCGCAAGCAACTGAAAACGGAATATTTGCACACAGAAACCAGGGGGGGGCAGCCCCGGCCGGTGCAGCAGCTGGAAGGCTCTCACGCCATCCTGCGGCGAAAACAGCAGTCCGCCTGCCGGACGGAGCCGCCCAGCCGTTCACAGCCCCAAGTAGCGCCGGTATTCCATTTGAAGCACGCCCGTCGAGCGCGCCAGGGCCAGCTTGGCGACGTTGTATTGGTAGAGGCTCTCCACCAGGTTGCTCTCGGCCGTAGCCAGGGTGGCCTGAGCCGTTACCAGGGGCAGGTTGCCGTCCACGCCAGCGTTCACGCGGTCGATCTCGTCGCTCAGGGCGCGCTTGGCCAATGCGACGTTGGAGCGCGCCACGTCCACCAATCGGCTCGTGGCGTTCACGTCCAACACCGCCGCCCGCACCTGCTCGTCAATGTGAACGCGCAGGTCGGCAAGCTGCGCGTAGACGGCACTCATCTGCGCCTGCGACGCGTCTTCGTCGCCGCGTAGCCGGGCTTCGCGGAAGATGGGAATCTTCAGCGTGCCCATGGCCACGAAGACACCGTGCGTCCCCGCGCCGTTCACCGTGTCCACGCCGTAGGAACTGCTGAAGCTTAGGCTGGGCAGCCGCTCGGCGCGATACGCCGCGTGCACCGCCTTGTACTCCACCGCTTGGCTTTTCAGGTTCTGGTAGTCCTGGCGGTCCTCATAGGCCGTCGTCAGCAGCTCATCGTGAGTCTCGACGGCAAGTTGGCCGTAGGGGCTCCCGTTGGTCAGTTCGATCTTCTGCCCCGGATCGACCCCAATCTCGCGCTTGAGAAGAATCAGGTCCTTTTCAAGCGTG
>JAJZNH010000916.1 GCA_021811745.1 Acidobacteriota bacterium | reverse complement strand
TGGCGCAGGCCAGCAACGACGAGCCGCTGGGCGACGCGACCGCGCCGCGGCTGCTTTACCTCTCCAGCGGCGCCGGCACCAATGAGATTGAAGCCACGAACAGTCCCGTGGTCGTGGAGGCCTACGCGCACGACGCAGGCCAGGTGTATGACTATCGGATACTCTCCGGCCCGAACGACCAGGCCACGCGTTCGGAGGTCGAGAACCTGTTGCTGTTCAGCGTCTTCGAGCCCGCGAAGTTCCTGGGCCAGCCGGTCCGCGGACTGGCGGTTCTGGCCTTCTCCGGGGTTTCCGTCCGCGGGTGAGGGCGGGGAGCCAGCGACCGAAGGAAAGCGTACCAACCCAGCGGTGATGCTTCCCGCCGAGAGTCCCGGAGTAACCCCGGTGTGCCCGCTGCCAGGAGGCGAACAGCCTCGGCGGAGGATTGCTTGTCAAACAAGTCCGTTGCCGCGGGCAGCGCCTTTTTCGCTTCCTCGATTCCTTCTTCTCCCAGTCCCGGCCCCTGTCTCCTATCCCTTCTTCTGTTTGACCCTTTCTCCGCCACTCACTAGACTTGCTGCAGGGCTTTTTCTTGATGACGTTTCGTCGATTTTCACGGCAGATTCTTCTTTGGGCGGCGTTGGTGTGCGTGGCCGCCGCTCCCTTCGCGAGCAGCCAAAGCTCCACCAGCAGTTCCGCGAACCAGGGCGCACCTTCGGGCGCACCCTCGGGGCCGCTGTACGTGCGGGAAAAAGCCCCCTCGTTGATCGACCCGGCCGGCCCGATGATTTCGCTTATCAGCGCCGAGCCGGTGTTCATCATGGCATCGGCGCTGAATGTCTGCGGCTACGATGCCGGTCTTGAAAAGAGCGATCCCGTCCGCAAGCGGGTGCGGGACGAGATCGAGCAGGCGCTGGCCAAAAGCGAGGCCGCCCGCGAAAAGCGCGATGCGCTCTGCCTTTACGTCGCCCAGCACAACATGACGGGTACGGTGAAGGATGTCTCGCAGTACATCTCGCTCTCGTTGTACCTGACGCCGCCTCCGGAACTGGAATCGACTGTCCCGTTGCCCGAGATGCCGCCCGACGCGACGCAGGTATTCGAGGTGCTGCCGATCCTGCGCGCCTTTGCCGCCGCGGTGGACCTGCACGGCATCTGGCTTACCACCCACCACATCTACGACGAAGAGATCGACAAGCTGCACGATCCGCTGTCGAACATGATCGTGCAGACGAACCTTTATCTGAAGATGCCGGCCTCATCCTACGATGGCCGCCGGTTCATCGTGGTGGTGGAGCCCATGCTCTCGCCGGGCACGGTCAACGCGCGGATCTATGGGACGGATTACGTGGCAGTGGTTTCGCCTGTCAACGGCCAGGTGCCGATGAAGGATGTGCGGCACATCTACCTGCACTACATGATCGATCCGCTTCTCTACGCGCGCTCGAACGCCATTGACCGCGAGAATCCGATCCTGAAGGCGGTCTCCGATGCGCCGTTCGCTTATCGCTATCGCACCGACGTGGTGCCGTTCACGGTCGAATGCCTGATCAAGGCGATCGAGGCGCGGACGATGGACACCGGCATCGCACCCTACAAGATTCCGGCCGGGGTGAATCGGTCGGAGTTGCCGCGCTATGAGCTCGAGCAGGAAGCGGTCGAGAGAAAGATGGAGGACGTGCGCCGGGCTACGGTCTATCACGACATGACCCAGGGCTTTGTGCTCACCCAGTATTTTTACGATCAGTTGATCCAGTTCGAGAAAGATCCGGCCAGCCTGAAAGACACCATCGGCGAGATGGTGTACAGCATGGACGTGCAACAGCAGGTGAACCGCGCCAAGCACATTCAGTTCGATCAGGAGACCGACGAGGACGTCCTGCAGCGCAGCCAGCCGCACAAGTTGACGGGCCTGGACCTGGCCGAGGCGAAGCTTTCGACCGGGGACGTAGCCGAGGCGGAGGCGATGGCGCGCCAGGTGCTGGCATCGGAGGCGAAGACGCCGCAGTCGACGGCCGACGCCGCCCGGGCGCACTTCATTCTTGCGCGCGCAGACCTGATGACCGGCCACCCCGACCAGGCTGTAGAAGATTTCAACGAGACGCTGGCGACGAGCAAGGAGCAGCGGCTTCTGGCATGGTCTCACATTTACCTGGGCCGCATGCTCGATCTCGAATGCAAGCGCGATGCGGCGCTCGCTGAGTACAAAGAGGCCCTGACGGTGCGCGACGGCCAGCAGGACACGCGTCTAGCCGCGGAACGCGGAGTGAAAGCGGCGTATACGGTGAAGGGCGAAAGCTGCGACGAGGAGGAATCCGGCGGCGATGCAGCACCGCCTTCGGGGCCGACCGGACAGAACCCGCCCGTGGCGGGCGGTTCGGGCCAGGCGGCCACGGAAAAGCCGCAATAGGTTCCGAACAATGGGAGCCGCGCACCGATGGGCGGGGAAACTGACCTGGTAGAACTCGAGGCGGTGCTGGGGCATCGGTTTGCCAGCCCCGAGCTGCTGCTGCGGGCGCTGACCCACCGCTCGCTGGCGAGGCAGATCACTCAGCAAACCGGAGCGGAAGAAGCCGACGCGGCGGGCGACAACGAGCGGTTGGAGTTTCTGGGCGATGCGGTCTTGAACCTGGTTGTCGCCGAGACGCTGTTTGGACTTCACCCGGAGTGGCAAGAGGGCGAATTGACTCGCATCCGGTCGCTGCTGGTAAGCCGTCAGCACATGGCCCAGGTGGCGGGAGAGATCGGGCTGGGCAGCTTTCTGCGGCTCAGCAAAGGCGAGGAGCGCAGCGGGCTGCGGCGCAAGAGCACCGTGCTTTCCGATTCGATGGAAGCCGTCGTGGGAGCCCTGTATCTGGATGCCGGGCTGGACATTGTGCGCGGATTCGTACGGCGGCGGGTGATGGGCGCGGCGGTGGAACGGCTGGCCGAGGAATTGCGCTCCGGCGCGGCGCTGGGCAACTTCAAATCGGCGCTGCAGGAGCACTTGCAGGCGGCCCATGCAGGATCGCCGGTTTACCACGTGACCAGCGAAAGCGGGCCTGCGCACCGGCGGCGGTTTGTGGTTGAAGTGCGTTTGAATGCCTCGGCAGGCGAGGCGGCGGAACCATTGGCACAGGGCCAGGGGAGTACAAAAAAACGTGCCGAACAGGACGCGGCCCGGTGCGCGCTCGAGCGGCTGGAGGCCGGAGAAGCGAACCTCCCCGGCGCGGTGGCGCTCGAACTGAAGCAGGAGGAGCCTGCAGCGCAATGAGCACTCTTGTGGAAGAGCACCCGCCCGTTGGTCAAGGGCTGGAAGAAGGGCGACAAGAACCGATGAGCGAATGGCGGCAGTTTCGCCTCCAAATGCCCACGCTCCCGGAAGCGTTCGCCAGCCTGCTGCGCACGCTGGTGATCGCGCTGTTTGTGCTTACGTTCCTGGTGCAGCCGTTCCTGATCCCCTCCGAGAGCATGGAGCACACCCTCCTGGTCGGCGACTTTCTGCTCTTCAACAAGCAGATCTTTGCGCCGCCGGGAACGATCGGCAAATGGATCATGCCGTACCGGAACGTGGAGCGCGGCGACATCGTGGTCTTCCACCACTCGCAGCCGCCGCTGCTGGTCAAGCGCGTCATCGGCCTTCCCGGCGACCGGCTGCGCATTGAGAACGGGCATGTCCTGGTGAACGATGTTCCGCTGGCCGAGCCCTATGCATCCTTCGAGCCGGCCCCCCCCAATTCCTTCCGCGATGACTTTCCCGCCAAGGTGTATACGGATCCGGAGGTTGACCCGGATTGGTGGCGACTGATGCAGCACCTGACGAACCGCAGCGAGCTGGTGGTGCCGCCGGGGGAGTATTTCGTGCTCGGCGACAACCGCAACCACAGCATGGATTCCCGCTTCTGGGGCTTCGTGCCCCGGCAGGCGATTATCGCCCGCCCGCTGGTGATCTATTTCTCGCTCACCCGGCCCTCGACCACCGATGTCGAACAGGGCACGGATGATAGACTCGGACACAAGAGAGAAATATCGGCGCGGGTCGCGGAGTTTGCGCGTTGGAATCGCATCTTCCACGTGGTCCGCTGATCCGGTCGTATTTCCTATCGAGGTTCGAGCATTCCCGCACAGAGCGACAGGATGGCCACAAAAAAAAGAGCAGCCTCAAAGACTGAGTCCGAGGCAGGCGTGGAGACCGCTCCGGTTCCGGAGAAGGTCGAAGAGACCCCTTTTGAGGCGATTGCCAGCATTTGCTCGGTGCTGGTCGTGGGCCTGTTTATTCTCACCTTTATTGCCCAGAACTTCGTGATCCCGTCGGGCTCGATGGAGAACACGCTGTTGGTTGGCGACCACCTGGTGGTCGATCGCACTACCCTGGCGCCGCCGGCCAAGTGGATTGAGCCGCTGGTGTACTATCGCGAACCGAAGCGCGGCGATGTGGTGGTGTTCATCAAACCGGTTCCGGAGCCGGAGCCGGACGCGGAGGGAAATCCCCGCTATTTCTTCCTGGTGAAGCGCCTGATCGGGGTGCCTGGCGATCACATCCATCTGCGTAACGGCATTGTCGTCATGAATGGCGTGGCGCAGGCTCAGCCCTATGCCCAGCCGACCACCCCGGATAATTTCAATGAGTTTCTCGACAGTTTTCCCGCGGTGCCTCCCGGCGACGTACCGGGATCGACGGAATCGTGGGCGGTGGCGTTCCCCAATTACATTCAGAACGGCGATCTGGTGGTGCCCCCGGGGATGTACTTCATGATGGGCGACAACCGCCACAACAGCCTCGATTCGCGTTTCTGGGGATTTGTGCCGAGGGCGAATATCGTGGGCCGGCCGCTGTTCAACTACTGGTCGTTCAAGACCTCGGAGGAGGAATACGACCAGACCGGGGTGGCTCATCAACTGGCATGGATGGGGCACGTGGCGCTGCATTTCTTCACGGACACCCGCTGGAAGCGAACCTTTCATATCATCCACTGAGCGGGCACCCAGCGCGAAACCATGAGCAACGACGCGCACGATCGGGCAACGTCAGCTTCCAGCAGCACAGCGTCACCAGGGCCCAAACGCCGGCCACGGCACAGGCTGGGGCTGGTATTGCTCGCCGCGGCAATTCTTCTCGCCGGCTTTTTGATACCTCCTCTCATCAATCTGGGCCGGTATAAGAGCCGCATTACTCAGTTGATGTCCGCATCGTTCGGAAGGCCGGTACGGCTTTCCTCGGTGGAACTGCGTCTGCTGCCCTGGCCCGGGTTTATATTGACGGACCTGAGCGTGGCAGAGGATGCGGCGTACGGCTTTGAGCCGGTCCTGCACGCCAATACGGTGACTGCGAACATCCGTTTGCTCTCACTGTGGCGCGGGCGTCTTGAGATCAGCAGCGTGAGTGTGGATGAGGCGAGCCTGAATGTGGTACGGACCGAATCGGGGCGCTGGAACCTGACCCCGCTCTTCCACACCGCCGCTGCGCGACCCGGCTCGCCGTTGCACTCCACATCCTTGCCGTATCTGGAAGCAACCAACTCCCGGATCAACTTCAAGAACGGCGCGGAGAAGCTGCCCTTCTCGCTGATCGACACGGATCTCTCCTTCTGGCAGGAGAGCCCGAACCAGTGGCGCATCCGGCTGCGTGGCCAGCCGGCGCGGACCGATGTGAATCTGGACCTGGCCGACACCGGAATCGTGCGGCTGGAGGCA